>JAPHUU010000219.1 GCA_026193555.1 Rhodanobacter sp. | reverse complement strand
GAAATGAGCATATTGGCCTGGTTCATCAGCGTGCAGCGATTCGCATCGAGAAGACAATTCTTGAATTGCAGGGATTGTTTATCAAAGTGGGTCAGCTGTTCAGCATCATGACCAATTTTTTGCCCTCAACTTTCAGAAAAGGACTTGAGAATCTGCAGGATTCAGTGCCCGCGCGCCCGTATAACCCTTGCTGAAGTCATCGGTGAGCAACGCCGTGGCAATGCGCGGGCGCAGTGATTCGATCGCCGTGGCGACGGCGTCGGGCAGGACGACCTGCGACTGACTGAGGTCGATTCCGCGCAGTTGCTCGCGCATGCTGTTCGTGATGCCTGACTGCTGGTCAGCATCGATGGCATCGAACGGTTTGCCGTAACGCGCCAGCGCGAGATTGTTCTGAACCTCCTTCGCCAACTGCACGAGATACTCGGCGGTGTAGTCCTCGCCGAAGGCAGAGCCCATGCCATACAGGCTGCCGTAGTCCATCAGGTCGGCCTTCTGGAAGCCGGACTTGCCACCCACAATATCGGCGTAGCTCATCACTGAGGTGCCACTGCGGGTGACCATTTGCTGAGGCAACGGAGCGACCTGCTGGTAGGTGCTTCGGGTCGCGGCGGCCATACCCAGGAAACAGGCCACAATGACAAACAGCAGAATCCAGATCAATACCTTGCTGGTCCGGTCCTGCGGGCCGGCTTGCCCCGTGTTGGGCAACGTCGCGTTCATTAGCTACCTCCTGATGAGCATCAATGCATGGGTCGCATGCTGTTGCCTGGCAGGGGGCCAGCGACTGATGTGGATCAGGGTTCGACGCGACAAACTGTCGCACCGCGAGGCCGGGTCAGCGTTCGATCGCGTTCCGCGCGAGCTTGCGCAAGCCATCGCCATCGATGATTTCCAGCTGACGACCCTCGATCCGGATCAGACCCTGGTCGCGCATGCGGGTGAGCAGCCGGCTCACCGTCTCCGAGGCCAGCCGGAGGTAGTTGCCGATGTCGATGCGCGACATGCTCATATGCAGACGGGTTCCCGAGAACCCACGTGCCGCGAAGCGTTCGGAGAGATCCACCAGGAAGGCCGCCACACGGGCCTCGGCGGTGTTGTCGCCGGCCAGCATGGCGGTCATGCCCAGCTCCTTGGACAGCAATCGGAACAGCTGCTGCTGCAGGCCCGGCATGCGTGACGCCAGCGAACTGATGGCCGGAAACGAGAAGCGGCAGAAGTAGGACGTTTCCAGCGTCACCGCATCACACGGATAGTGTTCCGGATAGATCCCGCTGAGCCCGATCACCTCACCGGGCACATAGAAGCCGAGTACCTGCTCCTTGCCATCGGGGTCGACGCTGACCGTCTTGACCATGCCGGCACGCACCGCGTAGATCGCCTTGAACGGATCATGGGCGCGGAACACATGTTCGCCGGCACGGAAAGGTCCGACATGCTCGACCAGCACATGCAGCTCACCCAGGGCGGCCTTGTCGTAGCCTGCCTCGATGCATACGCCGGAAAAGGCGCAGGTGCTGCAGAACCGTGCCGTGTCGCCGTCGTCGGCCATCGGGTTGCGCCGTGGGTCGACGATGTGGGGAATTTTACGGGACATGGCATCCGCTGGCGCCACGTGGCGCAGACTCAGGTGCCGCGGATCATACCAAGCTCACCCGGCCAGCAGAGTACGTTGCGGCATTTGCGACCGTCACGGCAGGCATCGGAATCATCGACGTTACGCGCGATTGACCCGGCTGAACGCATCGCGCGGCATGGCGTGCGCTGATGCGCTGTCGATCAGCGGTTTTTCAGTGCCTTGTCGACCGCCTGCACGAAGGCCGGATCGGGCACGCCCGAGGCATCCGTCGCCGCCACGATCCGCCCCTGCGCATCGAGCAGCGAGACCCTGACGTTGTGGCTGAAACCGCCACCGGGCAGCTGCCGGTACGCGATGTCCAGCACTCCTGCCAGCATGCCTTCGTCGCCGCGTTCGGCACGCGCCAGCCGAAATGCCGGGGGCTGCACCTGGTGTTCGCCCGCCACCTTCCGCAGCATCGCCACGTCATCGCGGGACGGATCAAAGGTCACCAGCAGCACCGGAATCGACTTGCCCGACTTTGCCGCCACGGCGTGCTGAAGATGCTTGAGATATTCGATTTCCAGCGGACAGGCCATCTGGCACGATCCGTAGAACATGCCCACCAGGCGGGGCTCGCCGCGCAAGGACGCGAAGTCGAACACCTGCCCCTGCTGGTCGCGCAGGGTCAGCGCCGGGATTGCATACACCGAGTCGGTCGCCACGCCGGATGGCGGCGGCGGTGAGGCAGCGACACCGAGCGAAAAGAGCACGAGCGCCAAGAGCGCCGTCAGTCTGCGTAACATCATCATCATTTTCCCTTCGGATCCCTGACACATCGAAAGCCGACGCGGGACGCCGTGTCGGCCGGTCTGAGCGCGGTGAGCGCGGCGACGCGCATCATCAGCGCGTACTGATTCTTGTCGGCGAAGGCCAACGCCGACCCGCCGCACAGTGCGAGGTTGGCAACGCTGCCGGGCACTCTGGCATCGGCGTTCGGGAACATCGCCGCGTAGTCGCCGGTCCATTCCCACAACAACCGGTTGAGATCACGCACACCGTAGACATTGGCCGGACCTGTTCCGATCACCCCCGGCAGATTCCCGGAGGCGCCCTGGATAGCCGACAGCAGTTCCTGATTGCGTGCCGGGTCGCGTCGGGCATCGGCCCGCGTGGCATCGGCGGCGCTGACGTACTCCCACTCGTACCAGTTCGGCAATCGTGCCTGCTCGCTGTCGCAATACGCGCGGGCGGCAAACCAGCTCACCTGGGTGACCGGCTGATCGGGCAGGATCGACGCGCCCGGTTCCAGTGGACCCTGCCACTGGCTCAGGTAACTGGAACCGGCCAGCAAGGAGGGCACCTGCCCGCGCCGCCATTCGGCATGCTGTTTGACGAAGGCGAGAAACTCGGCATTCGTCACCGGCTCGCTGCGCATGGAGAACGCGGCCAGCCGCAGGTGTGCTGCGTGCCCGGCAATCGCCAGCGCGCTCTCGAACTGCCCTGCGGGTATGGCGACATAGTCCGCCGCCTTCGCCGCGAACGAGACCAGCAGCATCAAAACGAAGGCGAACTGGCGAGAGATCATCGGCATGTTTCGGCAAGAACATGCCGGTGGCAACGCCCCTTGGCGTCGCCACCGGCCGGTCATTACTTCGCCGGACCTGCTGCGCGCACGGCCTTGACTTCGCTCGCCTTGATCGTGCCGCCCTTGTTGTTGAAGTTGTTCAACACATAGGTCAGCACATTGGCAATCTCGTCATCACTGAGCTGCGGTCCGAGTGCCGGCATCACCGACTCGTAGCCCGTGCTGTTCACAGTGATCTTGCCGCTGAGACCGTGCAGCACGATGCTGATCGCCCGCTTCGGATCGGAGTTGAGGTAGTCGGACATCGCCAGCGGCGGGAACGCACCCGGCAAGCCCATCGCATTGCCCTGGTGGCAGGCCGAGCAGATCTGGCTGAAGACCCGCTTGCCGTCTGCCATCTGGTCACCGACGCTCAACGCCACGCTCTTCTGTACAGGCCGCTCGGTCTTGCTGGCAAACGTGGTGCTCGGTCCCTTTTCGTAGATCGCCGGCTGTGCCGGACCACTGACGCTGATCTGACCCAGAGCCCCCTTCATGAAGGCGCGGGTGATCGAATGATCGACGATCAACAAGGTGCCGGGTGTCGGCGTGCTCAGCTCGACCATGGTCGCGCCGCCGGCGGGAACCAGGGTGGTCTGCACATTGTGGTTGACCAGGGTGCCACCCTCCACATTGGCATCGTCGAAGATGGCGCCGATGACATGGAAGCTCGAGACCAGATTGGGACCGCCGTTGCCGACGAACAGGCGAACCGTGTCGCCCACCTTGGACTTGAGCGCATTGTCTCCGGTCAGCGAACCCTCGCGACCGTTGAACAGCACGTAGGTCGGCTGCTCGGCCAGCAGTTTCTGCATGTCGAACGACTGCAGGCCCGGCGCATGGTAGGCGCCGGTGGTGTAGAAATCGCCCTGCATCACGTAGTACTCGTGGTCCGCCTTCGGCAAGCCCTCCGGTGGTTCGACCACGATCAGACCGTACATGCCATTGGCGATGTGCATCGGTACCGGCGGTGTCGCGCAGTGGTAGACGAACACGCCCGAACGCAGTGCCTTGAACGTGAACACGCTCTCATGCCCCGGCGCCGTGGCGGTGGAGACCGCGCCGCCGCCCGGTCCCATCACCGCATGCATGTCGATATTGTGGGTCATGTGGGAGTTGGGGTCGTTGCGCAGGTGCAGCTCGACCGTGTCGCCCTCGCGCACGCGGATCAGCGGGCCGGGCGTGGAGCCATTGAAGGTCCAGAAGTCGTAGCGAACGCCGTCGGCGATTTCCTTGACGAGCTCCCTGGTCTCCATGCGCACGATCACCCGCGCCGGATAGTTGCGGTGGATCGGCGCCGGCACACCCGGCGGAGCCACCAGCTTTTCCTCGATGGGCGCCCCCTGTGGCGGGCCGAAATCACCCGCCATGGTCTGGGCCTGACCCGCAGGCTTGGCGGCTTTCGCCGCCAGCGCGGGTGTTGCATACAGCGCCGCTGCCAGCAGGCTCGCTGACAGGACGATCGGTAACATGCGTGACATCGGTGTTCTCCCTTGATTTGAAACCTGTCGCCGAGGTTAGGCGTTGCGGGTCGGGCAAACCTGATCTGGATCAGATCCTAGACTCATTGTGGCCTGCTGTGGCAAGCCGCCACAGTGAAACTCGCAAGGTCATGTTCCTCAACCCGGTTTGCCGTCCGCCCGCGGCGTCAACCAGATCCACGCCGAGCGCAGTACCCACGGCGCGAACGCCACCAGCCAGCCGAACGCCGCCAGCACCAGCCAGGCATAGGTGTCGCCACCCAGTTCAGCACGAATGCGGATCACCACCACCACCTGCAGCAGGAGAAAACACAGCCAGGCCACCCCGCCCATCTGCATCGGCCTGCCGGAATGCCCCTGGGTGACCCGGGTCACCATTGCCACCAGCATCGAGCCGAAAAACCCGATCGTCAGCGTATGCAGCGGTGCGCGACCCAGTATCAGTTCGCCGCTGACCGCATAGACCACGTCCTGCACCGAATACAGCACAAAAGCGATCGGCAGCCAGGCGAACGCGAGATGCAGCACCGCCAGCACGCCCGGTCGCATCGACTTCCATGGTTGCCAGGCCAGCGAGTGCCAGGCAAACACCAGCGCCAGCGGGATATCGGCCAGCCACAGCCAGCCCGGCGCACCGCGCCAGTCCAGCAGCAGATGCGCCAGCAGCAGGACCCAGACCACCGGCAGGCTCCAGCGCGGGCGCCGTACCTTGTAGCCGCTGAGTACGTTGCCGCTGAAGAACGGCAACATGCGGTGCACCACGCTGAAATAGATCGGCAGCAGCAGGCCGAACGTTCCCAGGCGGATCGCCAGCGTCGCCCACGCGGCGGGCGCACCGAACAGATAACCGACGAACGCGGCCAGCCCCAGCGCACCCAGGCCGAGGGCCAGCAGGCACGAGCGGGCATGGTCATTGCGACTGGTGGACCGGCGGAACACGCCGGCCAGGGTGTAAATGCCGATCAGGTAGCCCGCCAGCATCAGCATGAATCCCGCCTTCAGCAGCCATGGCAGGTCAAGCAGGCCCAGGTTGGCCAGCACGTAGCCACCGAACACCGCGCCGGCTACGGGTACGTAGCGGGCGCGCGGAAGCGCCGGCTGATTCAGCCAGCGCGGGAATACGGTCAGCAGAAAGCCGAACATGAAAAGAGGAAACATGCCGTACTGGATCACCATCGCGTGCGCCCAGACCGGCGGAATCGATGGCTGCGGCCAGCCCGGCAGGCCGAAACGCATCCAGGTCAGCTCCACCGCCCACCACGTCATGCTCAGCAGGACCACGATCGACCCGGCCAGAAACAGCAGCCGATGCGGTGCCGATGCCAGCAATGCCGGCAAGCCGGTCAGCGGCGATGGGCCGGACGCGTTGGAGTTGGATGATTTGCGCATGCCGCATCTCGCCGTGTGGGAAGTGCGTCATGCTCCCAGTCAGCTGCTGCGTCCGTCGTGATCTGGATCAGCCTGGTGCCTCCTGCCGCGTCAGTCGGGCAGGAGGTTGTGGCCGATGCCGCGCAAAGCGTCAGGTTGGCAGATAGTCACCCGGCGACCATCGATCTGCACCAGCCGCT
>JAPHUU010000169.1 GCA_026193555.1 Rhodanobacter sp. | reverse complement strand
TGGAGGGCAGGATGCCCGGAACAAAACTGCCGTAGTGACGCGCAACGCGCGGCTTCGACAGGACAACGAGTTTATGGAGAGATGGCCGAGTGGTTTAAGGCAGCAGTCTTGAAAACTGCCGTAGGTGTAAGCCTACCGTGGGTTCGAATCCCACTCTCTCCGCCAGAAACGCAAAACGCCCCCGTGTGGGGCGTTTTGCGTTTCTGTTGGTGACGACTGGGTGAGAACCCACCCGGGTTCGACAATTTTGTCTGGAACAAAATTGGACGGCCGCAGGCTGGCCCTAACAATCCCATGCTCAGCGCGGCGCATGCCCAAGAAGGGGGATCTACCCAGATTGGCTGACGCGTTCAGCTGCGAATGCAACGATGCTAGACCTGACCCTAAGTTCTATAAGTTCTAAGTTTTTGACCCTAAGTTCTAAGTTTTGCGCGCTTCTCTTTACAACCTCGCCATGCAGATCGAAAACAGTAGCCCGCACTGAGGGCCCGACGTCACTTCCCGCTGCTCAATACGCCGGTGCGGTCATGTCGAAATGCCCGATCCGTCCGACGTTGGCCACCGCGGCCTGGACGTCGGGACGTGACCTGACGGTATTCCAGCGCTCTTCGGCTGCCTTCATCGTCGGTGTCTGCTGTCCGTCGGCGTAGTGTTGCAGGCTGACCAAGGCACTGCTGCGCCAATCCGGGTTTTTCAGCCGCTGGATCAAAAGCGCCGCAGCGGCATCGAGATCGCCGTGCCTCAGCAGCGCACGCTGCCATGTAGCGATGTCATCGATTTGGTGCGTGCGCAGATATGCCATGTGCGCGGTGATGGCCTGGGTGTCGTTCTTCTCAAGGGCGATCTGCAATCTGACGCAGTGCAACTGCATGCTGCCGTAGGGCGTCATGCCCCCCGGCTCGACGATCGCCGCCGCAGCCTTGTCCGGCTCATTCAGGTCGGCATACAGACCGGCAAGATTGATCGACTGGCTGACATTCATGCCACCACCCTCGGGACGCCGTGCGGCACGCGTCATTTCCCGCACGGCGTCGTCCCATCGGCCCTCCTGGGCGAGTGCGTCTGAACGCAGGTTCAGAACCCAGCTGTAGCTACTGTCGAAGTCGGTATAGGTCTGTTCACCATCGCCGCGTTCGGCATGCGCCACTGCGGCGTCACTGACCGCAAGAACTTCGGCGGTCTGCCCCTTGTCGATCAGCAATTCCTGCAACCGTTGCACGGGTTTGAGCTGATCCGGGTGAGCCTTGATCCGCGCACGCGCGGCCTGAATTTGCGCCGTGAGCAGCCGACCCACATCGAAGGCTTGTGGATGAATGCGGGTAATGGGATCAAACCGCTTGTCGATGCGCATGCTCAGCGCCGTGTCCGCAGCGCGGATACGCTTGGCGACCGCGGCGGCGCGTGCGTGTTCGTGGTGCTCGATCAACATCAGCGCGAGGTCACGCCATAAGGTGTCGGAAGTGCTGAGTTCGGCTTGCCAGTGTATGTCGAACAGCGCGGTGAGCATGGCTTGATCGACGTCGTCTTCATTCGCAACGTGCAACGCGTGGTGGAGCGTTGAAATACCACGCGGGAGCACTTCATCGAGCCGGTCCGGCCATTGCTTGGCTAGGGTCGTCACGCAAAGCGCGCCATCACGGTTGTCGTTGATGAAAAACGCCGAGAACAGGCGGCCCAACCAGGTGCCAGCGTCGGCCTCAGCAAAGCCCGTGGCGCGGACCGCAAGACGATGTGCCTTGGCGTAGTTCTTGTGTTGGAGCGCGATCGCGGCGGCGATCTTCAGTGTCTGGAAGCGGAGTTCGGTCGATAGTTGACTGAAGCCGGGGGCGGCAATGAGCGTATCCAACTCAGGCACAGCCTTCTTGTAGTTACCGTCGTTCAGGTCGGTGAAGGCCTGTTTTAGTTGAAGCGTGGCGTCATTGAGCTCTGCGGCCATTCCCGCGCGGACCGGCCCGGCGGGCTCGATCGACGCGCTCGCCATGCCAGTACCCAGCAGCATGAATGCTGCGGCCAGTGTGATCATCCCTTTCATGTTTTTTTCCCCTGAAATGGCCAACGCAGTAGTTACGCCACGTGCTTTTCTCCGATGTTATAGCGTCCGCGCTGGATGGAGCAAAAGCCGCACAAAGTCAGCAGCTTCACCACGATCCGTGAATCACGCGAGGGGTCGGTGGATAAGGGGACGGGGGAAGTTAAATTGCCCGATAGATACGACAGGTGATGGCGGTTGAGCTGTCGACCGATGTCGCGGCCGATCCAGTCGTCCTGTGCGTTAGTCTCCGGCTGCCGTGACAACTCTCAGTGTGTTGCATCCACCGGTTGAATCCACCGCCGAACCGAGACATTCCCGGCGCGCCAAACTCAATGACGAACACCCACCGGCCTGGACAGTTGCACTTGGTGCGACGCGGCGCGCGGTGACGTGTGAAGTCGCAACATCAAGCCGCGAGCCGATGCTCGTAATACGGCCGCGCGCGGTCATCCAGGATTGCGTACAGCGCGGCAAGATTACCGGGATCCGGATTGAGCCAGGCATCGACATGCTCCGGCTTGATCGGAATGATGCAGCGGTCATGACCCGCTGCTGCAACTTCCGGGGGTGGTTCGTCGGTAATGGCGGCGAAGGAGAACAGATCCGCGCCACCATCAGCTCCCTTGGAGATGTTCCAGAGGCAGGCCACCAGCATTTCCTGCGGTGGCTGGGGATCGAACTCCAGCACGATGTTCTCCTCTTTTTCCCCGGCCGCCAGCTCCCGGCCTTCCATCTTGTGGCGGGAGACGTTCTCGTAGAACCGGGTCAGGATCAGGATGGCGTGCCGGTGACCGAACAGCTTGCCCCACGACTCCTCCAGCTTGTCGCGGCGCGCGTTGTAGGTGCCGGGATACTTCCGCTCGGTCGCTTCATTCCAGCCCGGTAGCCGACACTGGTAGCGCATGGGCACCACGATCCGCCGGCCCTCCTGCTCGATCATCACCGGCGCGTAGCTGCCCGGAAAGATGCGCGCGTCGCGGTCC
>JAPHUU010000058.1 GCA_026193555.1 Rhodanobacter sp. | reverse complement strand
CCTGCGAAAATACCTCGCGCAATGCGCGCCAAAAAACCCAAATCTCAGCGTGTAGTGTACTCCTCCAGGCGGTCACGGAAGTCGACTACCGGACCCGGCACATTCGTCACACCACCTTCGAAGATGCGCCGCGGCGTGATGCCAGGGCCATACACAGCCTCGTTCGCGTCGTAGTCGATGCGTAGCGCCGCACCATCCAGCGCGACGCCGGCAAACAGGCCGCGGGTGCGCGAATAGGAATAGATTTCGGCCTTCAACTGACTGTCAGTGGCGGCGGTGGCAGTGCGCCCGACCGGCCCGGCAGCCGCCGATGCGTCGGCACCGAGGGTGAACTTGCCGCGCACGATCGAATCCACGCCGTGCTCGGTGCGGAATACCAGCACCACGTCGGTGGACGACACGCCGGCCTGGAAGCCCACGCTGCCGCCGGTCATGGTGATGAAGCTGGGATTGGACCAGGTGCCATCGGGACTCTTGATCGAGATCAGCCCTTCGCCGCGACGGCCGCCAAAGATGAAACCAGCCTTGATCATGTCGGGAATCACCGCGATCGCCTTGGCATCGCGCAACAGATCCTGCGGGATCGCCTTGTCCGGTGCCTGCATGATCTCGTTCAGCACCCGCACCGAGTTCTGCGCGCGCACCAGCGGCGGATCCTCCGCGTGCACGACCATCGCTGGCAGCAACAGGACCAGTCCGGCAAGCAGCAGGCGGCGAAGGGGGGTCTTGAACATGGTCAGCTCCTGGAAGGTATGAGGGCGTGGGGCAATCACGCCGCGGCACGCAGGGCTTGTGGCAGACTCCACAGCTGGTTCAACCACAACTGCCACGATGCCATTCAGCAACCACTATACCGGCCTCGCCGACTATTCCCACGAACCGGACATGGCATCCGTTCAGGCAGGCGTGCTGCTGGTCAACCTGGGCACCCCGACCGCGCCAACAGCCAAGGCGGTGCGGCCCTATCTGGCGGAATTTCTCGCCGACCCCCGGGTCATCGAATACCCGCGCTGGCTGTGGTGGCTGATCCTGCACGGCGTGATCCTGCGCGTCCGGCCCGCGCGTTCGGCGCACGCCTATGCACAGATATGGACCGAGCAGGGCTCCCCGTTGCGGGTCGGCAGCGAGGCGCTGGCCAGCGGACTGCAGCGGGAGTTGAAACAGCAGCGGCCCGATGCGCCGATCAAGGTCGCCCTGGCGATGCGCTACGGCCAGCCTTCGGTCGCGCACACCATCGAGCAACTGCAACGCGATGGCGTTCGGCGGCTGCTGGTGCTGCCGCTGTATCCGCAATACTCGGCCACCTCCACCGGCTCAGTCCTTGACGCCGTGGCGGACAGCATCAAGACCCTGCGCTGGCCGCCGGAGCTGCGCTTCGTCAACGATTACCACGACGACCCCGCGCACATCGAGGCACTGGCGAGGAGCATCGAGAACTGGTGGGCGGTCAACGGGCGCGGCGACAAGCTGCTGCTGTCGTTCCATGGGATCCCCGAACGCTACCTGCAGGCCGGCGACCCGTATTTCTGCCAGTGTCATGCCACCGCACGACTGCTGCGCGAGCGGCTGCAGCTGACCGAGCAGCAATTGGTGATCAGCTTCCAGTCACGGGTCGGGCGCGAACGCTGGTTGCATCCGTATACCGATGCGGTGGTGCGCCAGCTGGCGGCCGACGGCGTGCGCAAGCTCGATGTCGCCTGTCCCGGTTTCGCCGTGGATTGCCTGGAGACACTGGAGGAGATCGCGATGCAGAACGGTGCGTTCTTCACCGCCGCAGGGGGCGATGCCCTGCGCTATATCCCTGCACTCAACGACAGTACCGAACAGGTTTCCAGCCTCGCCGCGCTGGTACTGCGACATACCCAGGGCTGGCCGGAATTCGCGGCCGACCTCGACCTGACCGCCGCCCGGCAACGCCGTGCCGATGCCCAGCAACGCGCAAAGCAGCTTCGTGCCCGTGCCGACTGAGCTGTCGGTCGCGCTGGCACACCTGACGCTGCGCGCCCAGGTGTGGGGCGATGATGCGGCACCGCCGCTGCTGGTCCTGCACGGCTGGCTCGACAACGCCGGCAGCTTTGCACGGCTGGCTCCGCTGCTGGCGGAACGCTATCGCGTCATCGCACTGGAGCTGCCCGGCCACGGCCATTCCGATCATCCGGCCGCCGGTGCCAACTATCACTACCTCGACCATGTGCAGACAGTGCTGGAGGCCGCCAGGGTGCTGCGACTGCAGCGCTACACGCTGCTTGGTCACTCGCTGGGCGCCGGCATCGCGGCACTGGTCGCAGCGACTGCCTGCGCACGGATCGAACGGCTGCTGCTGATCGAGGGCCTCGGCCCGCTTGGTGATGATGGCTCACGCACCTTGCAGCGATTTCGCGACGCCCTCGCACCACGCGCCGAGGGCGGCCGCCCGCTGCGGGTGTTCCGCGACATCGCGCAAGCGGTCAGCGCGCGCTGCATGGCCAGCGGCATGCACGCGGAGCTGGCGCGACCGATCGTCGAGCGCGGATTGATCGAGGTCGAAGGCGGCTGGCGCTGGCGCAGCGACCCGCGACTGACCCGGCCCAGCCCGTTGCGCCTCGCCGAATCGCAGATTCATGCCCTGCTGCGCGGCATCGAGGCGCCCACCGCGCTGCTGCTGGCACAACCGGCCACGTCCTATCTGCCCGGCGAACCGATGCGCCAGCGCGCCGCTTGCGTGTCGCGGATCACGGTCAGCCACATGGCGGGGGGACACCACCTGCATCTCGAACACCCCGCCGACGTGGCAGCCTGGATCGCCGCCAGCGCCTGACCCCCTGCTGTGTGCGCAAGCGCCGTGAAGATGTCGCACCCGCACGATTCCGCTATCGTGCGGATTCCGTCAAATCGCCACCTTTCATGCATCCGCCGACTCCTGCCGCGCCACGCCAACGGGCCGCCCTCGCCTTCATCTTCGTGACCGTGACGCTGGACATGCTCGCGTTCGGCATCATCATTCCGGTGCTGCCGCACCTGATCGTGCAGCTGATCGGTGGCAGCATCGCCAAGGCAGCGGTCTGGACCGGTGCGTTCGGCGCGCTGTTCATGCTGATCCAGTTCGTGTTCTCGCCGGTGCAGGGCGCGCTGTCGGATCGCTTCGGTCGCCGCCCGGTGATCCTCATTTCCAGCTTCGGCCTCGGGGTCGATTTCATGGTGATGGCACTGGCGCCGGCGCTGTGGCTGCTGTTCATCGGCCGGGCGGTATCCGGCGCGTGTGCGGCCAGTTTCTCCACCGCCAATGCCTACATCGCCGACATCGTTCCGCGCGAAAAGCGCGCGGCTGCCTACGGCACACTGGGCGCGGCATTCGGCATCGGCTTCATCGTGGGGCCGGCGCTGGGCGGGTTTCTCGGTCACCTGCATATCCGCCTGCCGTTCTGGGTGGCGGCGGGACTGTCGCTGGTCAACTTCTGTTACGGCTATTTCGTGCTGCCCGAGTCGCTGCCGAAGGAGCGGCGCAGTGCGCGCTTCGACTGGCGGCACGCCAATCCATTCGGCGCGCTGGTGCTGCTGCGCCGCTACCCGCAGGTATTCGGCATGGCCGCGGTGTTCTTCCTGATCAACCTGGCCCAGTTCTCGCTCAACTCCACCTACGTGCTGTACACCGACTACCGCTATGGCTGGGGACCGCAGGCGGTCGGTTACACGCTGGGCCTCGTTGGCCTGTGCAGCGGCCTGGTGCAGGCGGTACTGGTGCGTCGATTGATGCCCACCCTGGGTGAGCGCCGCCTGATCCTGGCCGGACTGGCGCTGTGCATCGTCGGCTACCTGCTGTTCGGGCTGGCGCCGGTCAGCTGGATGTTCGTGCTCGGCATTCCGTTCCTGAGCCTGGGTGGACTGACCGGGCCACCGGCGCAGGCGATGATGTCGCACCAGGTCGACCCGCACGAACAGGGCCGGCTGCAGGGTGCGTTGACCAGCCTGGCCAGCCTCGCGGGCATCTTCGGACCGGCGCTGTTCGCCAACCTTTTTGCGCTGTTCATCAGCGACCACGCGCCGGTGCATGTCCCCGGCGCAGCCTTCGTGCTGGCCGCGACACTGCTGCTGGCAGCGGCGCTGATCGCGGCACGGGTGACCCGCCGGGCCACGGGTATCCCGCCGGTTGCTGTCGACGAAATCAGCCCCCTGCTGCCATTCAGCGAACTCTCGCACGAAGTACTTCCCCACGATCCACCGGAGCATTCCCCATGACACTTTCCATGTACCAGGCCAGCGTGCCCGTTTTCATCCGCACGCTGGGCAACCTCGCCAAAGTGCTGGCCAAGGGCGAAGCACACGCCAGGGCCCGAAATGTCACCGACGAAACATTGCTGCAGACTCGGCTGATCCCCGACATGCTGCCGCTGGTCAAGCAGGTGCAGATCGCCACTGACATGGCCAAGAACGGTGCCGCCCGACTGGCCGGGGTCGATCCGCTGAAGTTCGACGACAACGAAACCACGCTCGATCAGCTGCACGGGCGGATCGCGCGCGCGATCGACTACCTGAAGACCTTCACGCCCGAGCAGATCGACGGCAGCGAGACGCGCGCGATCCATCTGAAAATGCGCCACGGCGAACTGGACTTCGAAGGCCAGGCGTATCTGCTGCACTATGTGTTGCCGAACGTGTTCTTCCACTGCACCACGGCCTATAACATCCTGCGCGAGGCCGGCACCGAGATCGGCAAGGCCGACTTCATCGGCAACGGCTGAGATCCACGCCGCGGCGCCAATGCCTGAAACTGTGACGTTACGCGCGTTTGACCCGCTGCGACTGGCCCGACTTCTGCTTGATCCGGGATGACCCGAACATCAGAAAACGAGGCAGCGCCATGGAAGAGATCATCGAATGCATCATCGTCGGCGGATCCGAGCACGGACTGGTCCGTCGCAAGTGGTGGGACATGGCCTCCCCGGCGCTGCCCTTGCTGGCCTCGCGGGACGGCCATCTCTGCCAGGTGGCGGCGCGGTGCGCGTCCGGCACCCACGAGAAGTGCTACGTTTTGCTGCACCCGCACGCCACCGGTGAGCAATTCAGGGCATTTCTGCAGACCCTGAGTGGCCACAACGGGTCAGCTTGTGACACGGATTTCGCCGGAAGTCGCCGTATCGCGTCAGCGGCCTGATCCCGGCAATCCATCCACGTCGCCCATGCGGACGACGTGGCGTTGGCGCGCTCCACCCACCCGGACTGCACTCGCAAGACCGAATCAGGCAATGGCCCCCAACCGACGCGACGCGCCCGGCCCACCGCGTCATCACGGCGACGTGCGAAAATCGTCCACTTCGCCAAATGAATTCCCACTTTCCCGCATGTTGCGACTGACCGACCTCAAGCTGCCACTGGACCATGCCGACGAGGCGCTGGCAGCGGCCATCCGCAAGCGGCTGGGCATCGAGCGCGGCGCGCTGACCGGCTACACCGTGGCCAAACGCAGCTACGACGCGCGCAAGCGTGGCGCGATCCTGCTGATCTATGCTGTGGATGTCGAAACCACGCAGGAAACCGAGCTGCTGCGGCGCTTCGCCGACGATCGGCACGTGCAGCCGACACCCGACACCAGCTACCGCTTCGTCACCCGGGCACCGGCCGAGCTCGCACTCAGACCAGTGGTGATCGGCACCGGCCCATGCGGACTGTTTGCCGGCTTGATCCTGGCGCAGATGGGTTTCCGTCCGATCATCCTGGATCGCGGCAAGGCCGTGCGCGAGCGCACCAGGGACACCTGGGACCTGTGGCGCAAGCGCAATCTGCATCCGGAGTCCAACGTGCAGTTCGGCGAGGGCGGTGCCGGCACGTTCTCCGACGGCAAGCTGTACAGCCAGATCCGCGACCCGCAACACCATGGCCGCAAGGTGCTCACCGAATTCGTCAAGGCCGGTGCGCCGGAAGAGATTCTGTACGTCAGCAAGCCTCACATCGGCACGTTCCGGCTGGTGACGATGGTGGAGAACATGCGCGCCACGATCGAGTCGCTGGGCGGCGAGATCCGTTTCGGCAGTCGCGTCGACGACCTGCTGCTGGAGCCGGAGGGCGATGGTCGCCAGGCCGTGCGCGGGGTGACCCTGGCCAGCGGCGAGCAGATCCGCACCGACCATGTGGTGCTGGCGGTGGGGCACAGCGCCCGCGACACCTTCGAGATGCTGCACACGCGCGGCGTCTATCTGGAGGCCAAGCCGTTCTCGATCGGCTTCCGCATCGAGCACCCGCAGTCGATCATCGACCGCGCCCGCTTCGGTCCGCAGGCCGGCCACCCGTTGCTGGGCGCGGCCGACTACAAACTGGTGCATCACGCCCGCAACGGCCGCACCGCCTACAGCTTCTGCATGTGTCCGGGTGGCACCGTGGTGGCGGCCACGTCCGAACCCGGCCGCGTGGTCACCAATGGCATGAGCCAGTACTCGCGCAATGAGCGCAATGCCAACGCGGCGATCGTGGTGGGCATCGAACCGTCGGACTTTGCCGCATTCGACCCCAGCGGCAGCCCGCTCGCCGGGATCGTGCTGCAGCGCGCGCTGGAGAGCCGCGCCTACGTGCTGGGCGGCGAGAATTACAACGCGCCCGGCCAGCTGGTGGGGGACTTCATCGCCGGACGCGCATCGCTCGCCTTCGGCGAGGTGCAGCCCTCGTTCCAGCCGGGGGTCACCCCGGGTAGCCTGGACAGCGCCCTGCCCGAGTACGCGATCGCCGCGATCCGCGAGGCGCTGCCGGCCTTCGAACGCCAGCTGCGCGGCTTTGCCCTGCACGACGCGGTGCTGACCGGAGTGGAGACGCGCACCTCGTCGCCCGTGCGCGTCAAGCGCGATGAACACCTGCAGAGCCTGAACACCACCGGCCTGTATCCGGCGGGCGAAGGTGCCGGCTACGCGGGCGGTATTCTCTCGGCGGCGGTGGACGGCATCAAGGTCGCTGAAGCGCTGGCCCTGAGCATCACGCACGGCTGAGGCCCACAACTCCCCGAGTGCCGAACACTGACGCCTTCGCGTTCGGCGGCCCGCCCTTGATCAATCCATCCGTCAACCGCACGTCGGCATGCCCCCAGCAGAAACTGGCGCAAGCTGCCTG
>JAPHUU010000298.1 GCA_026193555.1 Rhodanobacter sp. | reverse complement strand
TGAAGTCTGGGGGAACTTGGTGTGATCCGAATTGATCCAGATCACGCGCAAAGCACGGCAACACAAGGGTCCGGAAACTGGGGTCCGAAAAAGAACAGGGATCACCATTTCGCCGCCCTGGTCATGGGGTCTTGCGCGGCCGACCGATCCTCGCGGGTCCGGCGTGGCGTGCCAGTTGGGCTTCGATAGCGCTGCGGAAACGCTCCGAACCCAGTGCGTGCTGGCGTTGCAGGTGGGCGCGGATGGTGTCCACGTCTTCCTTGGAGAGGGTTTCCATGGCCAGGGTGCGGTATGCCGCGCATCGTCCTGGGCGGTGCTGCCCAAGGCGAGGCAGGCGGGGTGGGGATGAATCAGCGGGTCGTCTCGGCCGAAGGCGTGGCGCGCGTGGCTCGATCCGGCATGGTCCATCGGGTCGGCGGTCATTCGGGCGGCGAAATGGTGGCCCCGGTTTTCCTCGTTGACTTCCATGCGCCATGGGGGTATACCGCCAAAACGGCGGCGAGCCACAGACCGCCAGGGCGCAGATGACCGGCGTACCTGTTGAGCGATTCTTCGGGGGCCACGCTCGCGTGGCGGAACGCCCGGCTTCTTCGCCGATCACCGCGATTTTCCTGCAAGCAGGAACTTAGGGTGCCTCAGATGAAGATTCGTGCTCCTGGTACCAACCCGTGGATCGGATTGCTGGTGCTCGCCGGCGGCATTCTCGCCACGCCGGCAAGTTACGCCGGTTCCAACGCGCAGCCACAGATTCCCCGATGCAGCAGGACGATCGGCACGCTGGCAGTGCACGAGCCGCAGTCGGGCGATGCCTGGTGGACATCCATGAATCTCGAATCACCCGCCGCGCTGATCAAGGTCTATGTCGCGCAGTCCGGATGTTTCACATTGGTCGATCGTGGCGCCGGATTGCAGGCCGCGGAGGCCGAGCGCGCCTTGGCCGCAGGCGGCGAGGAGCGTGTCGGCTCGAATATCGGCAAGGGACAGATGAAGGCGGCAGATTACGTGTTGATTCCGGACATCGCGAACCGCAACTCCAATGCCGGCGGCAATCGTATTGGTGGAATCCTCGGCGGGCTCCTTCCCCGTGGAATCGGCGCGGTAGTCGGCGGCATCAGCCTGCACAAGAAGACGGCCGACGTGGTGCTGACCTTGACCGACGTACGATCGACCGAGCAGGTCGCGCTGGAGCAGGGACATTCCGACAAGACCGACATCGGTTGGGCGGGCGGTGGCGGCGGCGGATTTTTCGGCGGCTTCGCCGCGGGCGGCGCCAGTGGATACGCCAATACCGAGATCGGTCAGGTGATCGCGATGGCCTACCTCGATGCGTATGGCAAGATGGTCGCGGACCTGCAGAGGAATGCGCCCGATTCGCGGGCGGACAACGTCCAGCAGGCGGTGCGGCTGACCGAGGCGACGAAGATGTACGCCGATGCCAACCTGAAGTCGTCGATTGTACGCAGCCTCAAGTCGGGCATGATGCTGTATCCCACCGGTGACAAAGTCGGGATCTGGTGGAAGGTGTCGGACGAGCTGGGCAACGTCGGCTGGGTGCTCTCGAACAAGCTCGAACTGGCGCATTGATCGCGGAAAAAAAACGTCAGCGACGATTCTCGGCGCCGCCGCGGTGATGGCGATGCATGATCAGCGCAGCGGTTCGGCCGCCGTGTCGCCCTTGCATGAGATCGGCTGGCCATTCTTGCCGACAACTTGCGTAAAGCTCGAACCGCTGCGGTTGATGACGATGCCGCCAGCGCACTGCTGGTTTCTGTCCAGGCGGTAACTTGCCTCTACGCGAAGGTCTTCCTGTCGCTGCCTGTTCTGGCGTATGAGCTGCTCCGCCTGATACTGCCGAGCCTTCTCATTCACCTGCCGGTACGTGTTGGCCAGGTCTTCACGCTGATGCTTCAGATCGGCCGCCAGCTGGGCTTGGTATTGCCGGGCATGCGCTTTGGCCTGTTGTGCATTCAGCTCGGCGGTGCGGGCGGAATCGCGCAGAACCTCATCGGCGTGGCGCCCCGCGAGGTACCGGGAAATTCCATTCCAGGCGAACATCCCGGCGATCAAACTCGCCACAACGGCCCCGATTTTCCACGACAACGGCATGCCCATCACACCCAACCCCATCAATATTGCGGGAAATCTCGCATCATCCTTGTCCTGACGCAACCTCGTCAGAAGTCGGTCGTAAGAAACGTGTGGAAAGCGCTACCAGGCTCACTTGCCAGATAAACCAGCGGTCAGCGCGCACCGTCTCCCATGGGGTGCCAGCTCAAGCTGAGCACGCGCCGGTGTCGTCATCGGCCGCGGCGGGCCAGATAGACCGACTGCGTGAACGGTTTGCCCTGCAGCGGGTTGTCGAAGGTGACCGGCTCGGCCCAGGCCTCGGCGAAGACGCCTGCGAGGCGATCGGTGAAGGCGGGGTCGGGTCGGTCGTTCGACCACAGCCCGAAGATGCCGCCCGGCTTGAGGTGGGCGGCCATCGCACGCAGGCCGTCGGGCTGGTAGAAGCTGGTGCTGCGCGCGTCGAGCAAGGCTTCGGGCGAGTGGTCGATGTCGAGCAGGATGGCGTCGAAGCGGCGCCCTGAGGACTCCGGGTCAAACCCTTGTTCCGATGCAGCGAGCTCGAAGAAGTCGCCCTGCACGAAGCGGCAGCGTGGGTCGGCCACCAGGCCCGCACCCAGCGGCAGCAGCCCGGTGCGATGCCACTTGATCACCGGCGCGAGCATCTCGACCACGGCGAGCGAGGCCACCTTGTCGTGCTCGAGCACGGCGCGCGCGGTGTAGCCCAGGCCCAGTCCACCGACCACCACGTCGAGCTGGTCGCCCTCGAGAGCGGCCAGGCCCAGGCGCGCCAGCGCCTCCTCCGACGCGGTGAACAGGCTGGACATCAGGAACTCATCGTCCAGCTTGATCTCGTAGACCTCGCGCTTGAGCGTCAGCTCCAGGCGGTGCCTGAGGCTCACGGCACCGATCGGGGTAGGGCAATAGTCGAGTTCCTCGAAAAATGGCTGCATGTGCTGGGCGGTTCCATGGATGCGTGGTGGCGTCGGCACTGCGGTGCGTGCGTCGGCGATGACAGATGCCATCGAGCATAGGCCAAACGGAGTAACAGAACCGGGTCAGGCATCCGTGCGCGCACTGGATTCAGGGCGATGTATCGGTAGCAGTGCGGTGCATCGTCTGCTCTGCCGACCAGGCAGGATTTGAAACGTCCCTCCCACAGGGGCCCATGCGTCGATGGCGGGCGTTGAACCGGGAGGATTATTGTCACCCCGGTTTCTGCATGATGCGGGAGACGTAGCCTTTGCGCAGTGGCGTGACCAGCGGATGGACCATCCTGAGCACTCGGGCATGCAGGGTACATTCGGAATCGTGCAGGTATCCGCGCAGCAAATTCAGGTAGGGATGGTGATCACCACCATCGCCATCGAGAGAACCAGGGTAGCCGGTTGTTCCCGCGATGGAGGCGGTGCAGGGGGATGCCGGACAGATCGAGTCGGGGTGGGCGCGTCATGCGGCAGTGGTACGCCAGTGTCGCCGATTTCGGATATGTTCACTGGACGATTTATCGGGTCAGGTGATGGTTCGCCTGAGCATGGGGAAGGTGAACCTGACAGCGTTTGCGGTAGACACCATTTTTCTTGGA
>JAPHUU010000245.1 GCA_026193555.1 Rhodanobacter sp. | reverse complement strand
TGGCATGCACCGCGGCTGGTGTCCGCGGACGGTCGCCGGCGTGGCAACGGACAGTCGCGCGGGTGCGTCGCGGCTGTGCCACAAGTCACTAACGATGGCGTCTTCCGCTCCGTTAGCCTCGGTGACTCATTCGGGAAACAGGAAGGTTTACCCATGGTCAAGAAGCCACTTGCCCTGCTCATGGCGGGTCTGCTCACACTGACGGCCGGCGCGCCGCTGGCGCTGGCCACCGGTGCCACCGCCACGACGGCAACTGCAACCCGGCAGATTCCACGCCTCGCCTACGACCGCTTCACCCTGCCGAACGGCCTGACCGTGGTGGTGCATGAGGATCACAAGGCGCCGGTGGTGGCGGTCAGCGTGTGGTACCACGTGGGCTCCTCCTACGAGCCGACCGGCAAGACCGGCTTCGCGCACCTGTTCGAGCACCTGATGTTCCAGGGCTCGGAGAACCACAAGGACGAGTACTTCAAGCCGTTCGAGCTGGCCGGCTCCACCGACCAGAACGGCACCACCTGGCTCGATCGCACCAACTACTTCGAGACCGTGCCGACCACCGCGCTGGACATGGCGCTGTGGATGGAGTCCGACCGCATGGGCCATCTGCTCGGCGCGATCGGCCAGCCGCAGCTGGACGAACAGCGCGGCGTGGTGCAGAACGAGAAGCGCCAGGGCGAGAACCAGCCTTACGGTCGTGCCGACGAGATGATCCAGGCCGAGGCGTTTCCGGCCAACCATCCGTATCACCACGACACCATCGGCTCGATGAAGGATCTCGATGCGGCCTCGCTGGCCGACGTCAAGCAGTGGTTTCGCAGCTACTACGGCGCGGCCAATACCGTGGTGGTGCTGTCCGGCGACATCACGCCGGCGATCGCGAAGCAGAAGATGCTGAAGTACTTCGGTGACATCGCCGCCGGGCCGCAGGTGCCGCGACCGCAGCCGTGGGTGGCGCCGCGTCATGCCTCCACCCGGGGCACGATGACCGACAACGTGGCGCAGGTCCGTCTCTACCGCGAGTGGAACGTGCCGGGGCGCGGCAGTCGCGACGAGAACCTGCTGGAACTGGCCGCCGCCGTGCTCGGCGGGGGCAAGACCTCGCGGCTTTACCAGCGGCTGGTCTACCAGGACAAGCTCGCCGACAACGTGTCGGTCGACGTGGAGCAGCACATGCTGGCCAGCCTGTTCCAGTTGCAGGTGGACGTGAAGAAGGGCGTCGATCCGAAGAAAGTGGAGGCCGCGATCGCCGATGAGTGGCGGAAATTCCTGCAGGATGGTCCCACCGCCGACGAGCTGGCACGGGTCAAGACGGAAACCCGTGCCTCGTTCGTGCGCGGGCTGGAAAACGTCAACACGCAGGCGTCGATCCTGGCCCAGGGCCAGCTCTATCGCAACGATCCGGGCGCCTACCTGAAGGACTTCAACCAGTTCATGGCGGCCACGCCGGCCGATGTCACCGCCGTCGCCAACCGGTGGACCGCCAGGGGCGACTACACGCTGACCGTGGTGCCGGGCAAGGTCGAGGCCGCCGACACGGCGACCGCCGCGGGGCGTGCCGCTGCCAGCGGCAAGCCGGCGCCGATGCTGTCGGCCAAGGGTGACTACCGGACCGTCGTCAGCGATGTCGATCGCAGCAAGGGCGTGCCGCAGGTCAGCCGCTTTCCCGATCTGAGCTTCCCCGCGCTGCAGCGTGGCAAGCTCGACAACGGCGTCGAGGTGATTCTGGCCGAGCGTCACACGGTGCCGGCGGTGCAGTTGCAACTGCTGTTCGACGCCGGCTACGCCGCCGATCAGGGGCGCAAGCTGGGTACTTCCAGCTTCACCATGTCGATGCTCGACGAGGGCAGCAAGGATCTGGATTCGGTCGAGATCGCCAGGCGCAAGCAGCGGCTCGGTGCGCTGATCGCGTCCGGCTGCGGGCTGGACTACTGCAATGCCTCGCTGAATGCGCTGGACGACCAGCTCAAGCCGTCGCTGGAACTGTTCACCGACATCGTGCGCAACCCGGCTTTCCGCGAGGCCGACATCAGTCGCTTGCGCGGCCAGTGGCTGGCGCGCATCGCGCAGGAAAAGAGCCAGCCCACCGGCATCGCGCTGCGCACCCTGCCACCACTGCTGTACGGCGAAGGGCATGCCTATGCGATCCCGTTCACCGGCTCCGGCACCGAGGCGTCGATCAAGGCGCTGGATGGTGCCGACATGCGCCGGTTCATGGCCGACTACATCCGCCCGGACAACATGAAGATCCTGGTGGCCGGTGACACCACGCTGGAGCAGATCATTCCGCAGTTGAACGCGGCGTTCGGCCACTGGAAGCCCGCGGCCGGCAAGCCGCCGGTCAAGAACATCGGTACCGTGGCAGCGCCGAAGCAGGCGCGTGTGTATCTGGTCGACCGTCCCGGAGCGCAGCAGAGCCTGATCCTCGCCGGCAGCCTGGCGCCGTCGACCGAGGCGCCGAACAACCTGCAGATCCAGACCATGAACGGTGCCTTCGGCGGCACCTTCACCTCGCGCCTCAACATGAATCTGCGCGAGGACAAGCACTGGGCCTACGGCGCCTTCAGCTTCCTGCAGAACGCGGTCGGGCAGCGGCCGTTCATGCTGTACGCGCCGGTGCAGACCGACAAGACCGCCGCATCGATCAGCGAGATGCTGAAGGAAGCCAACGGCGTGATCGGCAGCCAGCCGCTCACGGCGCAGGAGATCAGCAAGATCAAGGAAGGCGACGTGCGCAGCATGCCGGGCAGCTACCAGACCACCTCGGCAGTGATGGGCGCGCTGCGGGGCATCGCGCTGTACCACCGCCCGGACGATTACGTGCAGACGCTGAAATCGCGGATCGAGGCACAGAGCGATGCTTCGGTCGAGGCGGCGGCGAAGGAGATCATCCATCCGAACCGGCTGACCTGGGTGATCGTCGGCGATCTCACCAGGATCGAGGCGCCGATCCGTGCGCTGAAGCTCGGCCGGGTGCAGGTACTCGATGCCGACGGCCAGCCGGTGGCCGATCATCCGGCCAGGTGATCGGCAAGTCTGCACGCGCCGGCACGGATCCGGCGTGTGCATTTGGGATCCATTGGGGGACGCGCGGGCTTCCGCACGCTAGGATGGTGCGTCGGCAACCGCCCGACCCGGCGGTCTTCACGAACTGACCGCCGTCACCCCTTTCCCGTCATCGTTGTGGAGTCACCCATGCGCAAGACCCTGCTGTTGCTCATCCCCGTGGCCCTGCTCGGCGCCTGCAGCTGGGGCATCAAGCTCGACGACGCCGGCAAGGCCGTGCACACCGCATGGAACGGCGATGTTGCCACCTGCCACGACCTGGGCAAGATCACCGTGTCGGTGATGGATCGCGTCGGCCCGGTCGATCGCAACAACATCACCGTGCGCGACGAACTGGAAGTGATGGCCCGCAACGAGGCGGCCACCATGCACGCCGATACCATCAAGCCACTGGGCGAACCGGTCGACGGTTCGCAAGCGTGGGGCGCCTACCAGTGCGGCAACAAGCTCAAGACCCCCGGCGGTTCCGCGCCGGCCACCGCTGCCAGCGCCGCGCCGACGCAGACCTTTCCGATCCACAACGGCTGAGCGGGCGGCTGCATCACGAGCAAAGGCGCCCTGCGGGGCGCCTTTTTGCTGTCGCTGATCCGCTGCCGCAAATCGATGTCGAGGCGGATTTTGCCCACGGCGAACATGGCCACCACATGGCGAGATGCAAGTGGCAAGACACTGAGGGAGCTGGAGGCGTACCACTCGCCTTGCCTCCTTCGTCCGCTCATGCCCCGCTTGCTGGTACCCCGAAAGCCGGCGCGGCATACTGCGTCGCAACGGCCTGGCCCGGCGTCGCGGTGCGGCTGGATGTTCGGGTGAAGGAGGGCAGGACATGGTCTCCAGAAAACTTCCCCTGCAAAATTGCGCGATCTGCGGCAAGGCTTTCTCCGCGCGCGATCTGGTCTCCGGCGAAACCGTGCGCCAGGAGATCGCGGCGGAGATCCTCAAGGTCGTGCCGAACTGGTCGCCGGACAAGTTCATCTGCCGCGCCGATCTCACCGATTTCCGCGGACGCTACGTGCACTCGCTGCTGGCGTCGGAGAAGGGCGAGCTGTCGACGCTGGAGAACGAGGTGCTGCGCAGCCTGCGCGAACACGAGTTGCTGGCTACGGACGTCGATTCGGCGTTCGAGCAGAAGTGGACGTTCGGCGAGCGGCTGGCGGACCGGATCGCGAGCTTCGGCGGCAGCTGGGCGTTCCTGATCTGCTTCGCGATCTTCCTGCTGCTGTGGGTCGTGCTCAATTCGCTGGTGCTGCTGGCCCATCCGCTGGATCCGTATCCCTTCATCTTCCTCAACCTGATCCTGTCGTGCCTGGCCGCGATCCAGGCGCCGGTGATCATGATGAGTCAGAACCGGCAGGAGGCGAAGGACCGGGTGCGCTCCCAGCATGACTACCAGATCAATCTCAAGGCGGAGCTGGAGATCCGGCACCTGCACGAGAAGGTCGACCACCTGCTGTCGCACCAGTGGGATCGGCTGGTGGAAATCCAGGAGCTGCAGCTGCAGCTGCTGTCGGAGCTCGGTGCGAAAAAGTGAGTCCCGGCCGTCGGGTTTGTTATCCGGTCGGCACCCGTGTCAGCGGGAGAACGGCATGATCCTCGGGCACGGCGACAAGATTCACATCATCTGCCGCGCACACATGGCTTGACCGAGGTGCAACCGGCAGCGTGACGGTTCACGCCGATGATCCGGGAACGCCGCCGGGAGGCCGGTGGCGGCGCAGCGTGGGAATCCAGCCGTCACGCTTTCTCAAGTTCACGGCACCGCACGAATGACTTGCCGTAGCCATCACGCCGCTTGTGCAAAATGTCAGGAAACGACCGGCCGCACCGGCCATGCGCCACGCGATGGAAACGGTGCAGCCGCCGCAGGATTCACGGGTACCGGCAGGCATCGAAAGCCTGCACCGACCGCTCCGTTCTGCGCTACCTGTGATGCGTGAACGTGTTGGCGACCGGATACGGAGTACCCTGCAAGGGTGCACGTCTGGTGCGCGGGAGAGTTAAATGAAGAAAGACGACGACGGCCACGTCCAGATCGTTTCCGCTGATATCAGTTCGGAATCGATGACGGGCATGGTGATTTTCCGACCGCATTTCGTGCCGCGAGCGAACCGCAATCCGGTCGTTGCGGCAAAGGTGGGGCAGTGGTACGCGCTGCCGCCGAGTGAAGTACGCAGCTTTGCCCGCGCCCTGCTCGACGCAGCCGACACGGTGGAACGCAAGGCACGCAGCCTGCTCGGTGCGAAGACGGGCATCTGAGACGCAGAACCCGATGGGTTTGCGTTGCAGCTCGCGTTGGTGACTGCCGCGGGCGGTGACTTCAGGCGCGCTGGCGCAAGGCCGCCGCTTCGCGCGCCAGCCGTTCGATGCCGGCCCAGTCACCTGCGCCGAGCTTGTCGGCCGGGGTCAGCCATGAACCACCCACGCAGATCACGTTGGGCAACGCCAGGAAGTCCGGCGCGTTGGCCAGGCTGATGCCGCCGGTGGGACAGAAACGCACCTGCGGCAGGGGACTGGCCCACGCGCCCAGCAACTTGTGTCCGCCGGCAGGTACCGCAGGGAAGAATTTCAGATGGCGATAGCCGCGCTCCAGCAGATGCATCACCTCGCTGGCAGTGGCGGCGCCGGGTAGCAGCGGCAACTCGCAGTCGTCGGCCGCATCGAGCAGTCGCGGTGACACGCCGGGCGACACGGCAAACCGCGCGCCGGCCTGCATCGCGGCAAGCAGATCCTTCGCGGACAACACGGTGCCCACGCCGATCACCGCGCCCTCGACCTCGGCGGCAATCGCCCGGATCGCCTCCAGTGCGGCCGGTGTGCGCAGGGTCACCTCGATCGCCGGGGTGCCGCCGGCGACCAGCGCGCGCGCCATCGGCACCGCGGCCCTGGCGTCGTCGATCACCACCACCGGGATCACCGGGGCAAGGCGCATGGTGGTTTCGATCTGCTGCTGCTTCTGTTCGATGGAGTTCATGGATTGGATCGCCGCGGGTTATGGGGTGAGCTGCTTGTGGGAGCGACTTCAGTCGCGATGCCTCTTGCTGAAACTGGCGAAGAGCATCGCGACCGAAGTCGCTCCCACGGAGTCGGGGGACGGTTACAGCACGCCGGCGCCGAGGTCGGCGCTGGTGGCTGCCTGGCGGAACAGGCCGAACAGCTCGCGACCCATGCCGCTGTGCTGGGACGAGAGGTCGGCGGTGACCGGCAGGCGCGCATCGAGCTCGTGCGCCTCCATCAGGACGTCCAGACGGCCATTCACCGCATCCAGCCGGATCATGTCGCCGTCGCGGATCTTGCCGATCGCGCCGCTGGCAACCGCCTCCGGCGTGACATGGATTGCCGCCGGCACGCGCCCGGAGGCGCCGGACATGCGCCCGTCGGTGAGCAGGGCGATGCGGTGGCCGCGATCCTGCAGCAGGGCCAGGGTGGGGGTGAGCTTGTGCAGCTCGGGCATGCCGTTCGCCTGGGGACCCTGGAAGCGCACCACGGCGACGAAGTCGCGATCGAGCTCGCCGCGCTTGAACGCGGCGGGCAGCTCGTCCTGGTCGTGGAAGACGATCGCCGGCGCCTCGATCAGCAGCCGGTCGTCGGGCACCGAGGACACCTTGATCACCGCGCGGCCGAGGTTGCCCTCGAGCATGCGCAGGCCGCCATCGGCGCGGAACGGTTCGTCGGTGCCGCGCAGCACACCGCGGTTGCCGCTCTGCTTCGGTACCGGTGTCCAGTGCAGCGCACCGCCGTCGTCCAGCTGTGGCAGCTGGGCGTAGCCATTCATGCCGGTGCCGAAGATGGTGTTGACGTCGCCGTGCAGCAGGCCGGCGCCGAGCAGCTGGTCGATCAGGAACGCCATGCCGCCGGCCTGATGGAACTGGTTCACGTCGGCATAGCCGTTCGGGTACACCCGGGCCAGCAGCGGGATCACCCCGGACAGCGCGTCGAAATCGTCCCAGCGCAGCTGGATGCCGGCGGCGTGCGCGATCGCCACCAGATGCAGCAGGTGATTGGTGGAGCCGCCGGTGGCATGCAGCCCGATCACGCCGTTGATGATCGCGCGCTCGTCGACGATGTGGCCCAGCGGCAGGTAGCGCTCGCCCAGTGCGCTGGAGTCGGCGACCCGGCGTACTACCTCGGCGGTGAGCGCGTCGCGCAGCGGCGTGTCCGGTGCCTCGAAGCTGGCGCCGGGCAGATGCAGGCCCATGATCTCCATCAGCATCTGGTTGGAGTTGGCGGTGCCGTAGAAGGTGCAGGTGCCGGGCGCGTGGTACGAGGCCGCTTCCACCTCCATCAGGTCGGCTTTGCTCGCCTTGCCGTCGGCCCAGGCCTGGCGCACCTTGGATTTCTGCTCGTTGGGGATGCCGCTGGGCATCGGCCCGGACGGCACGAAGGCGCCGGGCAGGTGGCCGAAGCTCAGCGCGCCGATCAGCAGGCCCGGCACGATCTTGTCGCAGATGCCCAGGTACAGCGCGCCGTCGAACATGTCGTGCGACAGCGCCACCGCGGTCGCCATCGCCACCAGGTCACGCGAGAACAGCGACAGCTGCATGCCCGGCTGGCCCTGGGTCACGCCGTCGCACATCGCCGGCACGCCGCCGGCGACCTGCGCGCTGAAGCCGGCCTCGCGGGCGATTTGGCGGATCAGCGTGGGGTAGCGCTCGTATGGCTGGTGCGCCGACAGCATGTCGTTGTAGGCAGTGACGATCGCCAGGTTGGCGCGGCGGCCGTTGCGCAGGGCGTCCTTGTCCTCGCTGCCGCAGGCGGCGAAACCGTGGGCGAGATTGCCGCAGGACAGGTGCGCGCGCTGCGGGCCGCTGCGATCGACCGCGTCGATCCGCTGCAGATAGGCAGTGCGTGTGGCGCGGCTGCGCTCGCGCAGGCGTTCGGTGACTTCGGCAACAACCGGGTGCAACGTGTTCATGCGAAAAACTCCGTGTCAGCGACCGTCCCGGTGGGGAGCGGTGCAGGTGATCTGATCAGGTGGTGCGGGCGGCTGGCGTTTCACGGACACCAGTACACCGCCACCGGCACCCGTTGCTGGGTCAGCACGGCGCGCACCGGATAGTCGCGGGCGGCGCCCAGGCCGAGTCGGGCGTCGGCCAGCAGCTCGCGCTTGCTGGTGCCGCCGACCAGCAGATACAACGACCGCGTCTGCAGCAGGGCGGGCAGGGTCAGCGTGATGCGCGGCTCACCGGCGCCAGCGGCGCGCATCGGCAGCACCCGCGTCTGGCCGTCGAGATCGAGCGCCTCGGCCAGATGGTCGCCGCCGGGAAAGAACGAGGCAGTGTGGCCGTCATCGCCCATGCCCAGCACCACCGCGTCGAACGGCAGCGGCAGTGCATCGATCCGGGCGCGGGTCGCGGCCAGCCCGTCCTCCGGCGTCGGCACGTCGGAATACAACGGCACGAACGAGGCGGCGCTGGCGGCATGCTGCAGCAGCTGCGACTTCACCAGCCGCGCGTTGGAACGCGCATCGCTTTCCGGCACCCAGCGCTCGTCGACCAGGGTCACCTGTACGTGGGCCCAGTCCAGCGCCTCGCGCGACAGGTGCTCGAAGAATGCCTTCGGCGTGCTGCCGCCGGACACCGCCAGCAACGCATGACCGCGCTGTTCCAGGGCGGTGCGCAGCGTGGCGGCGACGCGCTCGGCCAAGGCAGAGGCCTGGGCCGGGCAATCGGTGAAACTGTGGGTGGTGACGTTCAGTTCGGTAGGCATGGTGAGAGTGGCGCCCGTCGCGGGAAGCAACGGTGAGTGCGCGTGTCGATGGGAAGGTGGGGCAAGCGTGCCGCGCGCCGACGAACGGCCGGGTAAAGCGGCGGTAAACAGGACGCTCTATTCATTGTCCTCGTGCCAGGTGCGGCCATCGCGCTCGATCAACGCTACCGCCGCGCTCGGCCCCCAGCTGCCGGCGGCGTAGGGTCGCGGCGAATCACCGGCGGCGGCCCAGGCAGCCAGGATCGGATCGGCCCAGCGCCACGCCGCTTCCACTTCATCGCGGCGCATGAACAGGGTCGGGTTGCCGCGCACCACGTCCAGCAACAGGCGCTCGTAGGCATCGCGTTGCTGCACGCCGAATGCCTCGGCAAAGGTCATGTCCAGTGGCACGTGGCGCAGGCGCAAGCCGCCCGGTCCCGGGTGCTTGATCGTCAGCCACAGCTTGACGCCCTCGTCCGGCTGCAGTCGCAACACCAGCCGATTCTGTTCCAGCGGGCCATTGCTGGGGTCGAAGATCGAATGCGGCACCGCCTTGAACACCACCACGATTTCCGACACCCGCTCCGGCAGCCGCTTGCCGGTGCGCAAGTAGAACGGCACGCCGGACCAGCGCCAGTTGGCGATTTCCGCCTTCAGCGCCACGAAGGTTTCGGTACCGGATCGGGTGTCGCCCAGCTCGTCCGGGTAGCCGGGCACGCTGGCGCCTTCGGCCACGCCGGCGCGGTACTGGCCGCGCACGGTGAGCTGGGCGGCATTGCTGTCGTCGATCGGGGTGAGCGAGCGCAGCACCTTGAGCTTCTCGTCGCGCACGGCATCCGGAGCCAGCGACGCCGGTGGCTCCATCGCCACCATGCACAGCAGCTGCAGCATGTGGTTCTGAAGCATGTCGCGCAGCGCTCCGGCGCGGTCGTAGTACGCGCCGCGGTGGCCCACGCCCAGCGTTTCGGCGACGGTGATCTGCACATGGTCGATGTGACCGGCGTTCCACAGCGGCTCGAACAGCGCGTTGCCGAAGCGCAGCGCCAGCAGGTTCTGCACGGTCTCCTTGCCGAGGTAATGATCGATGCGATAGGTCTGCGATTCGTCAAACACGCGACCGACCGCATCGTTGATCTCGTTGGCGCTGGCCAGGTCGCGGCCGATCGGCTTCTCCAGCACCACCCGCGAGGCGCCCTTGTTGAGCCCCAGATCGCCCAGCCGCGCGCAGATGTCGACGAACAATTCCGGCGAGGTGGACAGATAGAACACCCGCACGTGATCGGGGTGCCTGGCCATCAGGTCGGCGAAATCGGCCCAGCCATCGGATTTGCGCGCATCGAGCGGGCGGTAGCCGACATGCTGCAGGAAGACATCGAGCTGACTGGCCTCGCCCGCATCGCGCAGCGATTCGCGCAGCAGCGCGCGATAGCCGTCATCGTCCAGCGCCTCGCGGGCGATGCCGAGGATCCGGCTGCTGGCGGGAATCTGGCCGTCGACGAAGCGATGAAACATTGCCGGCAGCAACTTGCGCACGGCGAGATCGCCGGTGCCACCGAATATCACCAGGTCGAACGGTTCGACCGTCTGGGAAATCACACTCACGCAGTCACCTCGGACACGATGTCGGAAGGCGGGCAGGGGCCGAAGCACGACTACCCGGGGGGCGTTAGATGGTACCAGTGAAATACCAGATCGGCTACCACTCTGCATACGAATTCATAACGTCACTCGGCTGGTGCGTTCAGGGCATGGGCTTGCAGGCCCGGTCGCGGTATCGCAACAACGGGCTTGCGGTCAGTGGTTTGCTATTGGTATGTTTGCCGGCATGGAGACTGCCCTCACCAACGAATACCGCCGGATCTGCCAGGATCCGGCCACCCATCAGCCGCTGGCCTACCTGCGCCTGCGTCGGGCGATCCGCAACATCGTCGAGCATCGCGACATCGAGCCGGGTCAGGCGCTGCCCAGCGAGCGCGATCTTTCGGTGGCGCTGAAGCTGTCGCGGGTGACCGTGCGCAAGGCGATCGCCGGCCTGGTCGAGGAAGGTCTGCTGACCCAGCGCCACGGCGCCGGCACCTTCATCGCCGAGCGCATCGTCAAGCCGATGTCGCGGCTGACCAGCTTCACCGAGGATCTGCGCGAACGCGGCCTGCGTCCGCGTTCGGAATTCTTCGAGCGAGTCATCGGCGAGGTGACGCCGGAGGAGTCGATGGCGATGAACCTGTCGCCCGGCTCGCTGGTGGTGCGCCTGCACCGGGTGCGTTACGGGCAGGACGAACCGCTGGCGATCGAGCGCAGCGTGGTGCCGGCCAGCGTGCTGCCCGATCCGATGCTGGTGCACGACTCGCTGTACGAGGCGTTGGAGAAACTTGGCTGCCGTCCGCGCCGTGCCTTGCAGCGGCTGCGCGCGGTGTCGCTGAGTGCCCAGCAGGCGCGGTTGCTGCACGTCAACGTCGGCAGTGCCGGGCTCAATATCGAGCGCCGCAGTTTTCTCGACGACGGTCGGGTGGTCGAGTTCACCACCTCCTGGTATCGCGGCGACATCTACGACTTCGTCGCCGAACTGCAGACCGATTGAGCACCGTGTCGAGCCGCCCGCTGACGACCGCCCTGATCAACGGCCGCGTGCTGACCGAGTCCGGTTGGCGCGAGGATTGCGCGGTGCTGCTCGAAGGCGAGCGCATCGCCGCGCTGTTGCCGCCGGATGATCCGCGCGTGCGCCACGTGCCGCAGCACGACCTGCGAGGCGCGCTGCTGCTGCCGGGCTTCATCGACGTGCAGGTCAACGGTGGTGGCGGGGTGTTGTTCAACGACGCGCCCACGGTGCAGACGATCCGCCGCATCGGTGCGGGGCATCGGCGCCATGGCACCACCGGCTTCCTGCCGACCCTGATCAGCGACGACCTGGATGTGATGCGCGCGGCCATCGCCGCGGTGGAGCAGGCGCTCGGCGAAGGCGTGCCGGGCGTGCTCGGCATCCATCTGGAGGGGCCGTATCTGGCACCCGCGCGCAAGGGCGTGCACGACCCGAAGTTCTTCCACGCGCCCGGGGCCGAGGACAGGGCCCTGCTGTGTGCGCCGCATCGCGGCGTGCGGCTGCTGACGCTGGCGCCCGAGCGCGTGCCGCTGGCGGACATCACCGCGCTGGCCGCCGCCGGGGTGATCGTCTGCGCCGGGCACACCGCCGCCGACTACGCGGCCACCCGTGCGGCGCTGGCCGCCGGCGTGCGTGGCTTCACCCATCTGTTCAACGCGATGACCCCGCTGGGCAGCCGCGAACCGGGCGTGGTCGGCGCCGCGCTGGACGATGCCGACAGCTGGTGCGGACTGATCGTCGACGGCCACCATGTACATCCGGCGAGCCTGCGCGTGGCAATCGCCGCCAAGCCACGCGGCAAGATGCTGCTGGTCACCGACGCGATGCCGCCGGTCGGCGCGGACGATCCGTCCTTCGTGCTCAACGGCGAAACCATCACCGCGAAAGACGGCATCTGCCAGACCGCGCAAGGCGTGCTGGCCGGCTCGGCGCTGGACATGGCCGGCGCCGTACGCAACACGGTGCAACTGCTGGGCCTGCCGCTGGACGAAGCGGTGCGCATGGCCACCACCTATCCGGCCGACTTTCTCGGCCTCGGCGCCAGCCACGGCCGCATCGCTGCGGGGTATCAGGCCGACCTGATCGTGATGGACGACGACTACCGGGTGCGGCAAAGCTGGATCGGCGGCGTGGCCGCGCAGGAGCGCACCCTGTGCGCGAATGATCTTGGTCCCATCGGAGCATCAGGGCATTCGCGCACAGGGTAGCGCTGCTACCGGCAGTTCCCCGCGCGCATTGCCGAAATGGCCATCCGACGCTAAAGTGCCCGGGTTCAGGTGTCCCGCGAGCGCTCGCTCAAGGGATGAAACGGGAAGCCGGTGCGTGGTGTTGAACAACACTGCAAGGCCGGCGCTGCCCCCGCAACGGTAAGCGAGTATTCCGGACGGCGAACGCCACTGTGCACTGCACGGGAAGGCGCCGTTCGAGGCAGGCGGAGCACCGCATGCCACTCGTGAGCCCGGAGACCGGCCTGAACGATTCCTGGTGGCTCGCGGTGGGCGAGGCTGAACCACGTTCGTGGCGTCCCGCCGTGCCCGTCGTTCCGTCTTCCTTCGTTCGCTGCCAGCTCATTGACTGCATGAGCCGTGCGCGGGTGCGCGGCCGGAGAACGCACATGAAGAAGACCTTGCTGGCAGCGGCGCTGCTCAGTTGCACCATGGCGGCGTACGCCAACGACCAGATCAGCGCCAGCACGCCGCTGGAGCCGGTGATCGTCACCGCCACGCGCACCGCGATCACCGTCGATGACGCGCTGTCGTCGGTGACGATCATCACGCGGGCGGACATCGAGCGGCTGCAGCCGGCATCGCTGACCGATCTGCTGAGCGGGCTGCCGGGCGTGGTGGTGACGCAGGCCGGTGGCCTCGGCCAGCAGACGTCGGTGTTCCTGCGCGGCACCAATTCCACTCACACGCTGGTGCTGATCGACGGCGTGCGGATCGGTTCGATCACCGCCGGCCTGGCCGCGTTCGAGCAGATCCCGGTGGAGCAGATCGAGCGCATCGAGGTGGTGCGTGGTCCGCGTTCGAGCCTGTATGGCGCCGACGCGATCGGCGGGGTGATCCAGATCTTCACCCGCCACGGCCGGCGCGATGGCGGCATCGCGCCGTCGCTGAGCGTGACCGCGGGCAGTCACGGGCTGCTCGGCAGTCAGGTCGGTCTGTCCGGCGGCGACGCGCATGCCTGGTACAACCTCAGTCTCGGCGGCAAGTACACCCGCGGCTTTCCGGCCTGCCGGATGGGCGCGGCCGAGGCGATGGCAGGCTGCTTCGTCGATGACCCGCGCAACGACGCCTACCGCAACTGGAATGGTGCGGCCAACGGCGGCTATCGCTGGGACAACGGCGCCGAGCTGGCAGTCGACTGGCTGCGCAGCAAGAACGACGTCGGCTACGCGGGCAGCCCCTACGGCGGCAATCGGGCCGTCAACCAGCAACTGGTGGCCGGTGCCCGCCTCAGCTTCCATCCGCTCGAATCGTGGAAGGTCACGCTGGCCGCAGGACAGAGCCGCGACGACGCCCGGACCTGGTATCAGGGCACCTACTACGGCCAGTACTACCCGCGCATGCCCACCGGCTACGCCAACTCGCGCCGCAATCAGGCCTCGTGGCAGAACGATATCGCGCTGGCCGACAACCAGCTGCTGAGCGTGGGCGTGGACTACCAGCAGGAACACATCACCAGTGATACCGGTTACCTGGACAGCGCCCGCGGCGACACCGGCAGCTACGCGCAGTATCAGGGGTCGTTCGGGCGCAACGAACTGCAGCTCTCCGCCCGTCACGACCAGAACAGCCAGTTCGGCGGCCACGACACCGGCGCCGCCGCGTGGGGCTACCGCCTCGACCACGGGCTGCGCTTGTCGGCCAGCTACGGCACGGCGTTTCACGCACCGACCTTCAACGACCTGTACTACCCCTACGGCGGCGGCAATCCGCAGCTCAAGCCGGAAGCCTCGCGCAGCCTCGAGCTGGGGCTGGCGCAACAGGCGAACCGCTGGAACTGGGCGTTGAACGCCTACCAGACCCGGATCGACCAGCTGATCACGCTGGACAGCAACTACTTCCCGCGCAACGTCAGTCAGGCGCGGATCCGCGGGCTGGAAGGGCAGCTCGGCGCCACGCTGGCCGGCTGGCAGGTGCAGGGCTACCTCACCCTGCAGCAGCCGCAGAACGACGGCGCGGGACCCAGCCATGGCAAGTGGCTGGCACGCCGGCCCGAACGCACCGCGCGGGTCGATCTGGATCACACGTTCGGCGCCTTCACCGTGGGCGCCAGCGTCAACGTCGCGGGCAAGCGCTATGACGATCTGGCCAACCGGCACCGGCTCGGTGGCTATGCCACCACCGATCTGCGCGCCAGCTACGCGTTCGCGCCGGGCTGGCAGCTCGGGGCTCGGCTCGCCAATCTGTTCGACCGCAGCTACGAGACGGCGTACTACATCAACCAGCCCGGGCGCAGCGGGTCCCTGACGCTGCGCTACAGCCCGGTCGTGCACTGAATCGGACGGTGATTCCCTCGCGTCACGCCATCGCCGGCGTGGCGCGAGGCTGCCGGTGCCCACCCCTGCCTTTCGACACGGTGTGGACTTCAGGCACATACGCCCGGTCGCGCCAGCAGGCATAAAGGCGGCATGATTGCCATCCACGACCCTGCCGTTACTCTGTCGGCTGCCGCGCACCTGTCCGACCGCGGCGCCTTGTCGCCAAGCACGGAAGCGCCATGAACGTCTTTGCCCCACTGATCCGCCGCCCGGTCGGCACCTCGTTGCTCGCATTGGGGCTGACCCTCGCCGGCATCTGGGCCTATCTGCTGCTTGGCGTCGCCGCGCTGCCGTCGCTGGACTTCCCCGGCGTCTACGTCGGCGCGAACATGCCCGGGGCCAGCGCGCAGACGATGGCGAACACCGTGCTGGCGCCGCTGGAGCGCCATCTGGGCCAGATCCCCGGTGTCGACGAAATGTACGGCAACGCCCGCGAGGGTTCGGTCGGCATCAGCGTGCGCTTCAACTTCAGCCGCACCGCCGACAGCGCCGCCCGCGACGTGCAGGCGGCGATCAACGCGGCCGCGGTCGACCTGCCCTCGGGCATGCCCTCGCCGCCGCAGTACTTCAAGTTCGACACCTCGCAGATCCCGATCCTGTTCATCACCCTGACCTCCACCGGGATGCCGCAGGACAAGCTGTACGATCTGGCCGACACCCTGCTGAAGCCCGCGGTGGCGCAGATCGACGGCGTGGCCCAGGTGCAGGTGTTCGGCGGCACCCCGCATGCGGTGCGGATCGAGCTGGACAACCAGTCGCTGGCCGCCAAGGGGCTGACCGCGAACGACGTGGCCAATGCCTTGCGCGCCGCCAACGTCAATTCGCCGCAGGGCATCCTCAGTGACGGCCGCACCCAGATGACGGTGACCGCCAACGACGGCCTGCGCGAACCGGAGGACTTTGCCAAGCTCCTGATCTCGGTGAAGAACGGCACGCCGGTGCGGCTGTCCGACGTGGCCAGGGTCTACAGCGGTCAGCAGGACCAGTACCAGGCCGCCTGGTTCAACAGCTCGCGAACGGTCGGCCTGCAGGTCACCAAGCGGCCGGAGGCGAACGCGGTGGCCACGGTGGCAGCGATCCGCGCCAAGCTGCCGCAGCTGGCCGCATCGCTGCCGTCGAACGTCACCATCTCGCCGGTGTTCGACCTGACCCAGACCACCAAGTCGGCACTGCACGAGGTCGAGGTGGCGCTGCTGATCTCGATCGCGATGGTGGCGATGGTGATGCTGGTGTTTCTGCGCCGGCTGCGCCCGACCCTGATCGCGATGCTCAGCGTGCCGCTGTCGCTGGCCGGCGCGTTCGTGGTGATGTGGATGCTCGGCTACACGCTCAACACGCTGTCGCTGGTGGCGCTGGTGCTGTGCATCGGCTTCGTGGTCGACGATGCGATCGTGGTGATCGAGAACATCGTGCGCCACATGGAGCACGGCATGCCGCCGCTGCAGGCGGCGATGACCGGCGTGCGCGAGATCGGCTTCACCGTGGTGTCGATCACGCTGTCGCTGGTGGCGGTGTTCGCGCCGCTGCTGTTCGGCAACAACGTGCTGGTGCTGCTGCTGCGCGAATTCTCGGTGACCCTGACCGCCGCCGTGGTGATCTCGGCGATCGTGTCGCTGACCCTGACCCCCGCGCTGTGCGGCCGGTTGCTGAAGCACGAAGCGGCAAACCGCGCGCCGCCGGGCCGCATCGAACAGGCGGTGGAGCGCTTCGATCGCGGCATGCTGCGGCTGTACGAGCGCGGACTGGACTGGGCGCTGCATCACCGCCGCATCATGCGCTGGCAACCGCTGGCGCTGCTGCTGCTCACCTTCGCGCTGGGCTTTGCGGTGGTCAAGACCGCCGGCGGCACCTTCATGCCGGACGAGGACACCGGCCAGCTGCAGGTCGAGATCAGCGCCGATGCCAACATCGCGCCGACGCTGATGGCCGAGCGCGCGAAGCAGGTCGAGAAGATCATGCAGGCCGATCCGGCCGTGCTCGACGAGCTGACCATGCTGGGCGGCAACGGCTTCGGCGGCGCGGTGGGCAACAGCGCGCAGATGTTCGTCGACCTGAAGCCGCGCGGCCACGGACCCGGCGAGCGGCCCGACCACATCAAGGCGATCGTCGAGCGGCTGACCAAGCACTACGACCAGATGCCCGACGTCAAGGTATCGATAAGCGCGGCGCAATTCCTCGGTGGTGGCGGCAGCGGCGACAAGGGCGGCCAGTACGAATTCCAGCTCGTCAGCAGCGATGGTGGCGACCTGCAGCCTTGGGCGCTGAAGATGGTGCGCCAGCTGCGCACGATCAAGGAGTTTCGCGATGTCGGCAGCCAGTTCGACCAGGTCGGCAAGCAGCAGCAGCTGAAGATCGACCGCCAGGCGGCGGCGCGCCTGCATGTCAGCATGGGCGCGATCGACACCGCGCTGTACAGCGCGTTCGGCCAGCGCCTGGTGTCGCAGATCTATTCCGACATCAACCAGTACTGGGTCGTGCTGACCAGCAGCCCCAGCGAAAACCTCAGCCCGCAATCGCTGCTGAACATCCACGTGCGCAGCGACAAGGGCGAGATGATCCCGCTGTCCGCGCTGGCCCGCATGGGCCCCGGCATCAGCCCGATCCGGATCCGCCATCACAACCAGATGGAAGCGGTCACCATCACCTACAACCTGGCCAAGGACGTGCCGCAGGATCGCGGCATCGCGCTGGTCGATCAGGCCGCCTACGCGGTGGGCCTGCCAGCCGGCATCAAGGTCGACTACACCGGCGCCAACCAGCGCCTGAAGCAGGCCCAGTCCAACGGCATGGTGCTGCTGCTGGG
>JAPHUU010000175.1 GCA_026193555.1 Rhodanobacter sp. | reverse complement strand
GCCGATCAGGGTGAGCAGGCCCGCGCCGACCCAGATCAGCAGCAGCGCCAGCCCCGATTCGGTGCGCTGGGCGGCAATGCCCGGATTGAGAAAGATGCCGCCACCGATGATGCCGCCGACCACGATCAGGGCGGCATCCCGCGGGCGCAGGCTGCGCAGGTAGCTCGTTTTCGGTGTCGACGTGGGCGTCGGCATGGGCATCGGGTGACTCGGCAGGGAAGGGCGCGACAGCATGGCGGCGGTCGCCTGCGGCGGCAAGGTCGGGATCAGGCTCCTGCTGGCAAGTACAGCTCACCACGCACGCCGAGGGCGCACGCGCCGCCGATGGTGATGGCGCCGCTGGCGGCGTCGCGACTCACCTCGACGTAGCCGTCGCGGCCGACTTCGCGGCCCTGGCTGGCGCGGTAGTGCAGGCCGTAGCCGTCGCTATCGCCGCGGCTGGTCAGCCACGCCATGATCGCCGCATTGGCGCTGCCGGTGACGGGATCCTCGGCGATGCCGTCGGCGGGGCAGAAGGCACGCACCGCCATGCTCGCGCTGCCGTCGCGTTCGCGCCCGAACACACTGACGCCCACCGCGGCCTGCTGCTCGCAAAGCGCGGCGATGGCGGCCATGTCCGGCTGCAGGGTGCGGACGCTGGTGGCTTCGCCCAGATGGCAGAGGATCCAGTGCGGGCCGTTGTCGACATGGCTGGCGTCGCCCTCGCTCAGCGGCACGCGCAGTGCGCTGACCAGCTGCTGGCGCAGCGGGGTGTCGACGCTGTTGATCCGGGCTGGCGGCGCCTGCACGTGGATGACTCGCGACGGGCCGTGGCCGATGACGTGCACCGGCAGCAGGCCGGCGGCGCATTCCTGTATCAGCGAGGTCTTGCCCGTTTCGATCAGGCCAGCCTCGATCGCCGCATAAGCGCTGCCGACGCTGGGGTGCCCGGCAAAGGGCAGTTCCTGGCGTGGCGTGAAGATGCGCACGCGGTAATCCGCCGCGGGCGTCGTCGGCGCCAGCAGAAAAGTGGTTTCGGAAAGGTTGGTCCAGCGGGCAAAGGCCTGCATGGTGCTGCTGTCGAGGCCCTCGCCATCCACCACGACGGCCAGCGGATTGCCGCGCATCATCTGGTGGGAGAACACATCGAGTTGCAGAAAACGGCGGGTGTGTGACATGGCGGGAACCTGAGTCGGGACTCGCGGAACATCGCATTGCGGCGTGTCCTCCGCAAGCGTGCAGCCACCCGGGCCGGGCCCGGGTGGCTGCAGTGCCTCAGAAGCCGCTGCGCAGGAACAGGTCGAAGTTGGCGACGTTCAGGGTGCCGATGCCCGCACCCGGGTCGTAGCCCGGTTCGCCGTCGTAGAACCAGTCGTCACCGGTCCGGATGTCACGGAACGCGGTATACCTGCCCGAGCCGAAGATCGCGTGCAACAGATAGACGTGCGGATTCCAGAAGCCGATGCGATGCCGCGAGCTCTGCGTCAGCAGGGCGCTGATGCCGTTGAGCTGCGGCGCCACGAAGCTGGTACCACCCGAACTGCCCCATCCGCCATCCGTGCTGGAGTACATCGCATAGCCAGTCTCCGGATCGGCATTGAGCGAGATATCCGGCACATTCCTGCCGCGGAAATTGCCGGGCAGCTTCAGCAAGGTGGTGGGACCTGCCTGCGGGTCGTTGTAGACCAGCGACTGTCTTTTCTCGCTGCGCCGGGTACCCCACGTGATCCGCTGATACCAGGGTTGCTTCCAGTAGACGCTCACCCCGCCACCGCCGCCGACGGAGAACAGGTCGACCACGCCGGGGCCGAAATTGGTATCGAAATAGGTCTGCAGATAGCCCCAGCCCCAGACGCTTTCCTTGTCGATCGATGCGGTGGGATTGCCCGCGCCGAAGCTGAAGCTGAAGGGCCGGGTGGTGCCGCCTGCCGCTGTCACGTACGGGTCGGATGCCGGCGAGTCCACCGTCAACGGGGCGCTGAATTCGCCGGGGCCACTGCCCGCACCGAGGCTCCGGGCGGTGTCGTAGGCACCGGAGTCGCCCGAGGCGACAAACACCGACTGGCCCTGGGCGGCGGCCTCCATGAAGATCTGGTCGAATGCCCGCAGGTCACCGGCGTCGCTGGTGTCCTTGTTGCTGGCGCCGTTGATATTCAGGGCGGCGAAGTTGAAGATTTCCGGCAGGCCCCAGCTGGTGGAAATGCTGTCGGCCTGATTGTCCGACACGGCTTGCAGGAAGGCGTCGGTAAAGCCGTTGCCGCTATTGGGCGCGTCGTATACCAGGATGTCGGCAGCCGGGGCGATGCCTCCGGACTGCTCCACGTCAAGCGCGGTTTCGCCGCTGCCGCCATCGATGGCTGCACCACCATCGACGTGGATCTGGGTGATTCGGTTCGGCTTCGTGGTCAGGCCGATCGCGTCCCAGTAAGTCTGGGCATCGGCCGGGAAGAAGTCCGACAAGGTGACGATGCCGATGGTCGAGCCTTCGCCCGTCACGCCATGCTTGTACAGCGGGTTGATGTGGTAGAAATCCGCCACATCGCCGACCGTGTAGTTGCCCGGCTGACCGCTGGCGGACGGGTTGCCGCCGGCCTTGGCGTTGGTGTTCAAGGCGTTGACTGCCGGCGCCAGCTTCATCTGGCTGCCGGGAAGCCGGGGCACGCTGACGCGATGCGAAAGGTATTGGCGTTCGTTGCTCAGGCCCGTGGCGAATGCCACCGTGTTGGCGATGACCGCAGGCAACAGCAGCGATCCGGCAGGTCGATGGAAGCGCCGCCCGGTTTTCGGCGTGGCGTATTCATGGATGGACGTCTGGAACATGCGGCTGAACTGGCTCATCGTGCCACTGGTCTGGATGGCCAGATGGTTGGCCAGTATCTTGCTGTCGATCCCCTGGGCTTTCAGGAATGCCTGGACATGGGCAATTTCGGTATCGGTGGCGCCGTACGTTCTGGCGAACTGATCGGTGCTGAGGAACTTCTGGAAATTCGCGCTGCCCTGGGTGGTGGTCTGCTGGATGAACCTCTCCAGCGCCGCCTGGTTGTGCAGCTTGAGCATCAGCGTGACGTGGATCGGCTGGGCTGACGGCGCCAGGCCCATGTCGGTGGCTGCCTGCTGACCGGTCGCCATGGCGACGGTGGTGAAGCCGGCGAAAAGCAGCGTCAGTGATGCTGCCAATGCCTTGCGAGGAAACTTTGCGTGCATGAATTTAAACCTCCGAGTTGTAAGAATTTCTGCCGGGCCACGCATGTGGTGCCGATGAATGGCCAAGGCACGGCAAAGCCGCTTCCGGTCAGGCCGTGAAGCACGTCATCAAGAGCAGAAGTGGAGCCGTATTGGTCTACGGCGGTAGCGCTGCCCCCCGGCAGCGCATGACCCCGGCGGAGTCTTGCACGCAAGCGGACGTGGTTGGAAGGCTTTTGCGCTAGGAAAGATTCCTAGCAATACCTGCGAATTGCCGTGTTTTTTTTGTGGCTGCCATGCGATGAGGCGTCCTGTCCTTCAGCCCGCATCGAGCGAGTCATGCGCGCCGCGCATGCGAAGACCACCGCACCGGTTTGCCAGGCGTGGGCCCGAATGGTCAGGCCTGGTGGCATCCGGTTGCATGCGAGCGGATCACGCCGTGCATGCCAGCTGCTTTCGGCTTGTCGCTCGATTTGCGGCACAATAAGTGGGTTGTGCGTTGCCAGCGGCCGTTGGCGACGCGGCATTTTTACGGAGCCGAAGCCAGCGCCATGACCCTCATCAAGCAAGACGATCTGATCCAGTCCGTTGCCGACGCGCTGCAGTACATCAGCTATTACCACCCGGTCGACTACATCAAGGGCCTGGCCGCGGCCTACGAGCGCGAGGAAAGCGCCGCCGCGAAGGACGCGATGGCGCAGATCCTGATCAACTCGCGGATGGCCGCCGAGGGCCATCGCCCGCTGTGCCAGGACACCGGCATCGTCACCGTGTTCCTGAAGGTCGGCATGAACGTGCAGTGGGACGCCACACTGAGCCTGGAGGACATCGTCAACGAGGGCGTGCGTCGTGCCTACAACGATCCGGACAACAAGCTGCGCGCCAGCGTGCTGGCCGACCCGGCCGGCACGCGCACCAACACCAGGGACAACACGCCGGCGGTGATCAATGTCTCGATCGTGCCGGGCGACACACTCGACGTGATCGTGGCGGCCAAGGGCGGCGGCTCCGAGGCGAAGTCGAAATTCGTGATGCTCAACCCGTCCGATTCGATCGTCGACTGGGTGCTCAAGACCGTGCCGACGATGGGCGCCGGCTGGTGCCCGCCGGGGATGCTCGGCATCGGTATCGGCGGCACCGCCGAGAAGGCGATGCTGCTGGCGAAGGAGGCGCTGATGGAGCCAATCGACATCCAGGAACTGATCGCGCGCGGTCCTTCGAATCGCGCGGAAGAGCTGCGCGTCGAGCTGTACGACAAGGTCAATGCGCTGGGCATCGGTGCGCAGGGACTGGGCGGTCTCACCACCGTGCTCGACATCAAGATCAAGGATTATCCGACCCACGCGGCGAACCTGCCGGTGGCGCTGATCCCGAACTGCGCGGCGACCCGCCACGCGCATTTCACGCTGGACGGTTCCGGCCCGGTGATGCTCGATCCGCCGTCGCTGAAGGACTGGCCGCAGCTCACCTACGACAGCTCGAAGGGCCGTCGGGTGAACCTCGATAGCGTGACCCGCGAGGACGTGGCCAGCTGGAAGCCGGGCGAAACCCTGCTGCTCAACGGCAAGCTGCTGACCGGCCGCGATGCCGCGCACAAGCGCATGGTCGAGATGCTCGACAAGGGCGAGCCGCTGCCGGTGGAATTCAAGGGTCGCTTCATCTACTACGTCGGCCCGGTCGATCCGGTGCGCGACGAGGTGGTCGGTCCGGCCGGCCCGACCACCGCCACGCGGATGGACAAGTTCACCGAACAGGTGCTGGCGCAGACCGGCCTTCTCGGCATGGTCGGCAAGGCCGAGCGCGGCCCGGTGGCGATCGAGGCGATCAAGAAACACCAGTCGGTCTACCTGATGGCGGTCGGCGGCGCGGCGTATCTGGTATCCAAGGCGATCAAGGCCTCGCGCGTGGTCGGCTTTGCCGACTTGGGCATGGAGGCGATCTACGAATTCACCGTCGAGGACATGCCGGTGACGGTGGCCGTCGACTCGGCCGGTACCTCGGTGCACCAGACCGGGCCGAAGGAGTGGCAGGCGCGGATTGGGCGGATTCCCGTCGTTGTCCAATAGAAAAATCTTGCGCGCAGCGCACACGTTCGCCTCCTCGCCCCGCTGGGGAGAGGATTGAGGTGAGGGGCGGGTGCTCGCGGGAACGTCCGGCGAAGGGTTTTCCTCTGATGAGAGAGTGTGGTGGCGTGTTCCCTCACCCAGCCCTCGGCAATCGCTACCTGCATTGTTCTACCTCCTGCATCCATGCAGTCCTCTCCCCGTGGGGGAGAGGGAGCAGGGTCGGCGATTTTGCTTGGTTGGAAGTCTAAACGGCCAAATGAGAAATTCACGGAAGCCATTGCATTTGCTTTGCCGCAGCGCAACACTGTCCGGACGCCTTTTTTGCCCTTCAACGACATTGGACGCCCGTGAGCCTGCCAACCCCTGAGCCGCTGCCCGCCACCGCCCCCTGGGTGGTGATGAAATTCGGCGGCACCAGCGTCGCCACCCTGCCGCGCTGGCAGAACATTCTTGAACTGGTCGCCAGTCGCCGTGCCGAAGGGGTGCGGGTGCTGGTGGTGGTCTCCGCATTGGCGGGCATCACCGACGCGCTCAAGCAACTGTGCAAGGTGGATGGCCGCAGTGTCCGTGTCGAGGCGGCACGGGCGATCAGCCGGCGGCACCATGAATTGCTGGAGTACATGCAGCTGACGCTGCCGGACACGCTGGGCACCCGCCTGCTTGAGCTGGCGCAACTGGCCGAGGACGGCGCCGCGGTGCTCGGCGAGCTGGCCTGGCAGGCGCGGGTGCAGGCGCATGGCGAGTTGATGTCCAGCGCGCTGGGTGCGGCCTTTTTCAGCGCCAGTGGCCTGCCCACGCAATGGCTGGACGCGCGCGACTGCCTCAGCGCCGTCGCGCTGCCAAACCAGAACGAGCGTACCCGGCTGCTGTCGGGGATGGTCGACGCGCGACCCGATCCGGCCTTGAATGCGCGGCTGGCCGCGCTGGGCGAGGTGTTCATCACCCAGGGCTTCATCGCCCGCGAGGCCGCCGACGGCAAGGGCAGCGGTCGCACCGTGCTGCTCGGTCGCGGCGGCTCGGATACCTCGGCCTCGTATTTCGGCGCACTGCTGAAGGCGCAGCGGGTGGAGATCTGGACCGACGTGGCCGGCATGTTCACCGCCAACCCGCGCCAGGTGCCGACCGCGCGTCTGCTGCAGAAGCTCGACTACGAGGAGGCGCAGGAGATCGCCTCGACCGGCGCCAAGGTGCTGCACCCGCGCTGCCTGCAGCCGCTGCGCGAGCCGCGCGTGCCGTTGCTGATCAAGGACACCAACCGCCCCGATCTGGACGGCACGGTGATCGGGCCGCAGGTGCGCGAGCACGCGCCCAGCGTCAAGGCGATCAGCGCGCGCAAGGGCATCACCCTGGTGTCGATGGAGTCGGTCGGCATGTGGCAGCAGGTCGGCTTTCTCGCCGACGTGTTCGCCCAGTTCAAGCAGCACGGCCTGTCGGTGGACCTGATCGGCTCGGCCGAGACGAATGTCACGGTGTCGCTGGACCCGACCGAAAACCTGCTCGATTCCGATGCGGTGGCCGCGCTGGCCAGCGATCTGGCCAAGGTGTGCCGGGTCAAGGTGATCGCGCCGTGCGCCGCGATCAGCATGGTCGGTCGCGGCATGCGTTCGATGCTGCACACGCTGTCCGGCGTGCTGGCGGAATTCGGCCAGCTGCGCGTGCACCTGATTTCGCAGTCGTCGAACAACCTCAACCTCACCTTCGTGGTCGACGAGAGCGTGGTCGACGACCTGCTGCCGCACCTGCATGATTTGCTGATCGGTGCCGGCGCGCTGCGTACCGACGACAGCGAACTGTTCGGCCCCAGCTGGCAGGCGTTGTACGGCAGTGGCGACGCCGCGGTGCCGGCCGCTGCCTGGTGGCGCAACGAGCGTCGCCAGCAGTTGCTGGAACTGGGCGCACAGGCCACGCCGCGCTATGTCTATCACCTGCCCACCGTGCGACGGCAGGCGCGCGAACTGCAG
>JAPHUU010000271.1 GCA_026193555.1 Rhodanobacter sp. | reverse complement strand
GGCGTCGGGTAAGCAATGGTCGGAAAGCCGAACAGCGCACCACAGGCCGAGTCGGCGAAGCAGTCACGCAGTGGCGTGCTGCCAGGCTTCTGCTCCGCATCGCTGCTCGGCACGGCGTAGGCCTGCACCTGCAGCGGTGACACATCCAGCGCAAGCGCCAGCGGCACCGTGTCGATCTGCGAGGTGTTGCTCACCGACCATACCCACAACGTATTCGAGGTGCCCGAGTTGTAGAACACCGCATCGGAGCTCAGGAAGTACTCGGTGCCGCCGCGCGCACCCGCATATTGCCCCGCGGGCGAGATGGCGGGCCACACGGTAAACGCCGGTGCGGGCACGCTGGGGTCGCCTGCATTGAACAGCACCACGTTGGGTGACGCTGCACCGGACGCGAGCCCGCGTTTCGAAATGGCGTAGATCTGTGCTCCGTAGAAACCGGGGCCGAAGAACGAGAACTCGTTCGTGGTCAGAAAGATCGCGTTGGCGTCCGCACCAATATGCGGATAGTCGCCCAGGCAGTAGCCGTACGTGCAGCCATGGTCGGGCGTGCCCTGGGTACCGTTGTTCTGCACCGGCAGACGGTAGACATTCCAGGCGCCGGTGGGATCAGGGGTCTGGCTGACCGCGATATCCAGGTGATTCGTGCCTGCGTATGCCGATGTCGTCCCGACACGGTCGAGCGTCAGCACGACCTGGAACCAGCGTTGCGTGTCGGCGTCGTAGTAGCAGGACGGGTCGGTGAGGGCGGGCCCGTACGCTCCGGTGCTGCGGTTGATCGCCGCCGCATAGCCGTAGAAGGTGTTGAGATCCACCGGTCCGACGAGCTGGTTGCCGGACCGGCCGTAGATCGACATCACGTCGTTGACGCTTTCCATGACGAACCCGTTGCCGGCGCACAGCCCCTGATCGGGTGGCTCCACCGAGAACTGGTTGCCGCCGTTCGCATAACGCTGGTCGTGGAAGTTCAGGCCGTCAAAGCTTCGATAGAGTTCAGGGTTCGACTTGGCGTGCTGGGCATGCCCGGACCGCGAACTTCCCGCATGCCCGCGGGCGATGCTGCGGTTCACCATGGGCGGCGGCCCGAGCTCGCCGCCGTCGCCTGAATCGGCTTCCCCGGAGGTCATCGCCGGGTCCAGTTCCAAAGCAGTCAGCGAGTCGCCGCCGAGGGTGGTGGTATGGGGCACCGTGGTGCTCCCCCTTTGCAACGTGAGCGTCGTCTGAGCCGCACCTGCAGAGCTTGCACCGAACGCTATGGCGGCAATTGCCATAAGCAATTGATTCTTCATATCGGCTTCCTCTTCGTTTGCTAGGTGACCCTGGCCCCCCATCAGACGCTGTCGCCGAAAGGATCGACGAACGTCTCCCCAAGCACGCATGTACACACCTGCGCTCGCGCAGCGTAAGCGCCATCGCGTGAACTTGCCGTATCCATCGACAGGCCTGACTGGCATGCACCGGTGCCGCGCGCTCACGCCGTTCGCGGAGCGGGTGGGTGGTTCGCCTCGTCCATCGTTCTGTCCGGGGCGCGGCTCCCGGCACCACGTCGGCCGCAGGATCGCTCCCTTGCGGCGACATCAGCGAACGAGCCGGTATCCGCGATCCCGAGCAGATCGGTCAGCTGCCAGCGTGAATACTGGAGGGCCGCAGCGACGGCCTGCTTACTCTGGACAAGGCGCAGCGCGTGCAGGCGCTACAGGTATCCCTTGCCGGAATTCCGGTGGCCGCCGCTCAGCACCCAGCCGATATAGATCCCCAGCGCCACACCCAGAAATTCGCACAGCACCCGCGTGCCGATTCCCTCCGGATCGTGCACCAGCGCCAGTTTCACCCGCAGCAGCTCCAGCGATTGCAGCCGAGCGTAGTTGAAATAGAACAGATCCCACAGGTCGCCGCTGGCGGTGAGCACGAGCGCCAGCAGGCAGGACCAGCCGATCGCCGGCCCATGGCTGCGACTCCCGCGCGTCAGCCAGCGGAGAAGCACGAACAGCAGGGCACCGGCGACGGCCGAGATCGCGCCCGCCTCCAGCCCGCCGAGCCAGCCACTGCCCATCCACGATTGGTCGTAGTGCATTGCGCGCTCCTGCCCGGGTGCTGCAGGCATTATCACCTGCCGGCTGGACGATGCCGGCAACGCTACACTTCTCCTTTCCCCGCCACGCCGCCACCGCCATGAACGCCGATGCCGCCCTGATCGTGGTCGATGTGCAACCGGATTTCATGCCCGGAGGCACGCTGGCCTGCCATGAAGGCGATGCCATCGTGCCGGGCATCGACGCGCTGCTGCGTCGGCGTCTGTTCCGCCACGTGGTGGCGACCCAGGACTGGCATCCGCGCGGCCATCTCTCGTTCGCCAGCTCGCATCCCGGTGCCGCGCCATTCGGGCAGATCGAGCTCTATGGCCAGCCGCAGACGCTGTGGCCGGAACACTGCGTGCAAGGCACGCCGGGTGCCGAGCTGCATCCGGCGATCGACTGGTCGGCGCCAGACCTGATCCTGCGCAAGGGCAGCGATCCGCTCGTGGATTCCTACAGCGGCTTTCGCGAGAACCTCGGCCCGCGCGGCATTCGTCCCGACACCGGGCTGGCCGGCTGGCTGCGCGGGCGCGGCGTCAACGAGGTCCATGTGTGCGGGCTGGCACGCGACGTCTGCGTGCTGTGGACGGCACTGGACGCTGCCGCGCTGGGCTTCCGCACGCACCTGCTGTGGGACCTCAGCCGACCGGTGACGCCGGCCGGTGACGAACCCGCCCGCGCAGCACTCGCCAGCGGCGGCATCGGCATCATCGACAGCGCCAGCCTGCTGACCTGACGACAGCGTTCAGGCGTCGTCTTCGGCGCGCGCGTCGAGTTGCACCTCGCCGTCGTCGTCGACGCTCACCGTCATCACGATCGGCCGGCAGCAGACCTGGCAATCCTCGATGTACTGCTGGTCGCCGGCCGAGGGATCGACCAGCACCTCGATCGATTCGCCGCAGCAGGGACATTCGACAGTCAGCGGCAGCAGTTGCATGTTCATCGGCGCACTCCGGGGTGGGCGGAACGGGCAATCACCAGCGGTCGCCGGCGATCCAGCGCGGCGAGCAGGGCCGCATCGCGGCGATAGACATCGGGACGGAAGCCCAGTGTGCCATCGTCGTGCAGGTCCACCGTCCAATACGTCAGCAAGAGTGGCACCGGGCGTCTCAGCGTCACCGTCTGCGTCCGTTGGGTGTCGATGGCGCGGTCGAGCGCGGCGCGATCCCATTGCTGCGGATCATCCAGCAGCAGCAACGCCAGCTCGCGCGGCCGTTCCACCCGGATGCAGCCGGAGCTGAAGGCGCGTTGCTCGCGCGCGAACAACTCCTGGTGCGGCGTGTCGTGCATGTAGACGGAATAGTGGTTCGGAAAGCGGATCGCCAGCCGGCCCAGCGCATTGCCGGGGCCTGCGTCCTGCCGCAGCACGATGCCGCGGGGGGCATGCCAATCGACGCTGGCCGGGTCTAGCCGACGACCCTCGCGATCCAGCACGCGCAAGCGGTGGGCCGCCAGATAGCCCAGACCTTTGCGCAGTCTGGGCAGGACGTCCTTGCGCAGGATGGTCGGCGGCACCGTCCAGGTCGGATTGAGCGTGAGGTAGGTGATTTCCGACTTGAAAACCGGCGTGCGGCGATACGGCCTGCCCACCTGCACGCGCGAGCGCCATACCGGTTCGCCGTTGCGATAATAGGTCACCCGGTACCCGGCGATGTCGACCATCACGAACTCGCCCTTGAGCTCATGCAGCAGCCAGCGCGCGCGCTCCAGGTTCACCCGCAGCTGATCGATGCGTGCCGCCACCGGCACGTTGAGCGCGAGGCGCGTGCTCTCGCCCACGACACCATCCACCTTCAGGTACTGAGCCTGCTGGAAGCGCCGTAGCGCATCGACGAGGATCGGGTCGTAATGATCGTCCGGGGCTGCAGGCACGACCGGGGCCGCCGACGCAACCGGCGCGGACAGATAACCACCCAGCAGCAGGCGCCGGCGCAACAACGGCACGCGCGGGTCATCCATGCCCGGTTTGATCGATGGCCCAGCGGGAAGCGCCGGCCAGCCGCCCTGTGCGGCGATGGCGCGCAGCTGCGCCAGCGCGGCGCGCAGGCGCACATAGATCGGAGCCTGCGGGCGAGCGTGTTCGAAGATCGCGCTCACTGCCCCCTCGTCCACGGCGGTGCGCGCCGCCAGTTGGCTCAGCGCGGGATCAGGCTGCGGCGCATCGAAGTTCCAGTGCGGGTCCAGCGTGGCCGGATCCACCTTGCCACGCTCCAGATACATCAGCGCCGTCAGATAGGCATCGGTGGCGCGCAGGTCGAACTGCGCGCGCTGCCGCGCGGTGGCGGTGGCGGATGCCTGCACGGCGCGCATGAGACGCAACTGCGACAGCCCGAAGTCCTCGGGATCGAATCCGTCGGCGGCCATCCCCTGCAGCGATGCCAGCAACTGGTCGACCGCACCGGGGCGACCCCAGGCCGGGGCAAAACCGTGGCGCTCGTAAAACCGCGCCACGGCCTCCGCCAGCGTGCCGGTCGTCGACGGCCGCACGCTGCG
>JAPHUU010000368.1 GCA_026193555.1 Rhodanobacter sp. | reverse complement strand
CCGCGCTGGCGGACAACCCCTGGCTGGGCACCTGGCCACTGGGCGTGAGCGGCATCGTGTTCGGATTGATGCTGTTCGCGCTGCCGCTGCTGGTGAGCAGTCATCATCTTCACGGCGAGTGGCTTGAGGCCGCCTCACCCTACAGCCGTTACCTCAGCGTGGTGTTCCTGCTGCTCGGAGCACTGCTGCTGCTGCGCGGGCGGGGCGAACTGCGGCGGCTGGCGGTGGCCGGACTGGTCGGCACACTCTCCCTCTATACGCTGTTCACGCTGACCTTGTGGCCGAGGTACGACCTGCGTCCGACATCCGCCCTGCTCCATGCCGCCGAGCAGGCGAATCGGTCGATCGGCTACCTCGGCAACTACGAAGGCCAGTTCCATTTCCAGGGCCGGCTGCTGCGCCCGATCGAGGAGGTGTTCGGCGACCAGGCCTTGCAGGCATTCGCCCACAGCCACCCCGACGGCGTGCTTCTCGCGACTCCAGAGAAACTCGACGCCAATGATCTGCGCTACGCATTGCTGGTGCAGCCGTTCCGCGGCGCATGGCTGGTGGTGTGGCCGGCCGCCACGCTGGCCGACCTGCGCAGTGGGCATGCACCGCCGGAGCCGGACCAGCCCACGCGGATCTATCCGGCGGATGACTGGCGCTATCGCACACGACCATGAGCGACACCCTGATCGCCAATCTGCGTCGCCAATGCGGTGGCCCGCGTGATGGTGCACTGCTGCGCTTCTCGCTGGGCAGCGCGCTGCTCACCGAGGGCGACGCCGGGGCCGCAATCGACGAACTGCGCCGGGCGGTGACGTTCGATCCATCCTACTCAGCGGCCTGGAAGCTGCTCGGCAAGGCGTGTCTCGACGGCGGCCAACCACAGGCGGCCGCCGAGGCGTGGCGCAGCGGCATCGCGGCCGCCGTCCAGCGCGGCGACAAACAGGCGGAGAAGGAAATGGGCGTGTTCCTGCGTCGGCTGGAGAAAGATCCGGGAACGAGCCGTCAGTCGTAGGGGCTGGTCCGGTCAGAGGCCGAATAGCGTTTGTATTGCCACTGGTACTGCGCAAAAGCCAGCTCCACGCAGGACTGCACGCCGCGATTGAGCGCGGCACACGCCGTCGCCAGATCGGTGTCGGCCACGCCCTCCGGCGCCGGCAGCAGATGGATACGGTAGCCCGCGCCCTGCGGAAGGCGCTCGGCGAAGGCGAACAGCACGACCGCTCCGGTACGCGCCGCCAGCCGCGGCAGAAGCACCATGGTCAACGCCTCGCGACCAAAGAACGGCGCGAATTCGCCCTCCCCTGCGCGCGGTTTCTGATCCGGCAGGATTCCGACTGTTCCACCAGCGGCCAGTCGCTTGTAAAGGGCGCGCACGCCGGCACCGTCCGCGCGCACCTGCTCGGGCGCCAGCGCGCCACGCGCCTTTCGCAGCAACGGCTCGAGCGCCGCGATCCGCGGCGGTCGATACAGGATCGCCAGCGACGTCTTTCGGCACAGCCAATAATTCAGCAACTCCCAGCAGCCCAGATGCGGTGCAGCGATGATCACGCCTTTGCCGCTGGCCAGGGCCGCATCGAACAGCGCCTCACCGCGCACTTCGCGGATCAGATCGAGAGCCTGCTCCGCGCCCCCGCCCCAGATCTTGATGATCTCGGCGACCGATTTGCCGCTTTCGATCATCACCTCGCGCAGCAAGGCATGCCGGGCCACATCATCCAGCTGCGGTCGCGCGATGCGCAGATTCGCGGCGGTGTTCAGCACCGTGCGGCCCTGTCGCCACAACACCAGTCGGCCCAGTCCGTCGCCAAACCGGTGCAGTACCCGCAGCGGCAGTCGACCGAGCAGGCGCAGCAGAAGAAAGATCAGATAGATATCGGCACGCATCGTCACAGTTTACGGGATGCCCGTCCGAACCCACGCAACCCGTGCGGCGGACACCGCTTTCGCCAGCCGCGCGGCCCGCTTAAGCTGGGCGCCTTGCCCGGGTCGACAATGCCATGATTGCCCTTATCCAGCGTGTACTGTCCGCCCGTGTCGAGGTCGACGACGAAACCATCGGCGCGATCGGCCCCGGTCTGCTGGCGTTGGTGGCAGTGCAACCGGACGATGGCGAAGTTCAGACCCGCCGCATGCTCGAACGCCTGCTCGGCTATCGCGTGTTTGCCGACGATGCCGGCCGGATGAACCGCTCGCTGAGCGACACCGGCGGCGGGTTGCTGCTGGTCAGCCAGTTCACCCTGGCCGCCGACACCCGTTCCGGCATGCGCCCCGGTTTCACCAACGCGGCACCTCCGGAACACGGTCGACGCTGGTTCGAGCGTCTGCTTGAACTGGCGCGCAGTGCACATCCGGGGGTGGAAACAGGCCGCTTCGGTGCCCATATGAAGGTGCATCTGGTGAATGACGGACCGGTGACTTTCTGGCTCGACGCCCGCTGAACCAAGCCCAGCTTGGGCTTGTCGAATCCGAAATTCGCAAAGTGACGCAAGATCGTGATTTGGCGTGATTTTTGCGTCTCCTTGAACGGCATTTTATTGCTTGAAACGTGGCCATGAGAGCGGTTTATCGCTATAATGTCCGGTTCTTGAACCCCCGCGGCGATCGGTTAATGAATAGCAAAGCTCCCCAAGAGCAACAGTTGGAAATCAAGGCGCTCATCTCCAAGGGCTTGGAGCAGGGCTATCTGACCTACGCCGAGATCAACGACCACCTGCCCGACGACGTCGTCGATCCGGAGCAGATCGAAGACATCATGGCGGTACTCAAGGGCGTCGGCATCGAGGTGCATGACGCTGCCCCCGATACCGACACCATTGCCGATGGCGCGGCACCGGGCAACGCCTCCGGCGACGATGATTCCGCTGCCGAGGAAGCGGTCGCACTGCTTTCCGCCGTCGACGCCGAAGTGGGCCGCACCACCGATCCGGTGCGCATGTACATGCGCGAGATGGGTACGGTCGAGCTGCTCACCCGCGAGGGCGAAATCGCCATCGCCAAGCGCATCGAGGAAGGCCTCGGCCAGGTGCAGACCGCGCTGGCCAGCTTCCCGCTGACGATCGAGTTGTTGCTGGAGGAATACGACCAGCATCTGGATGGCAAGCGCCGTCTCAGCGAAATCCTCGCCGGCTTCCTCGACTTGGAGGAAGCTGCCGATCTGGCGCGCAAGGAAAAGGAAGCCGCCGCCCTGCTGGCGCCCGAACCGGAGCCCGGTGACGAGGGGGACGAGGACGACGACGACGAGGAAGAGGAAGAAGCCGGCCCGACCGGGCCCGACCCGGAAGAGGTCAAGCGTCGCATGGAGCTGCTGCGCGACTACTACGGCAAGTTCCAGAAGGCCGCGCCGAAGGCGGCCAGCATCACCGACAAGAAGATCGTCAAGCTGCGTGACCAGATGGCCGAGGAGTTCCTCAAGCTCAAGCTGCCGTCCGCGTTGATCGACGGCTTCGTGCGCAAGCTGCGCGAAGTGGTGGGCAACATCCGTCACCACGAGCGCGTGCTGCTGGACATCTTCGTCAAGCAGGTGAAGATGCCCAAGGCCGAGTTCATCAAGACCTTCCCCAGCAATGAGGGCAACCTCGAGTGGGTAGCCGAGTTGAGCCGCAAGCGCCAGAAGTGGTCGCCCAACATCAAGACCCACCGTGAAGCCATCGACGCCGAGCAGGAGAAGCTGGCCACCATCGAGCGCAAGCTGTTCCTGCCGCTGACCGACATCAAGGACATCAACCGCGCCATGGCCAGCGGTGAGGCCAAGGCCCGTCGTGCCAAGAAAGAAATGGTCGAGGCCAACCTGCGCCTGGTGATCTCGATCGCCAAGAAGTACACCAACCGCGGCCTGCAGTTCCTGGACCTGATCCAGGAAGGCAACATCGGCCTGATGAAGGCGGTCGACAAGTTCGAATACCGCCGCGGCTACAAGTTCTCGACCTACGCGACGTGGTGGATCCGCCAGGCGATCACTCGCTCGATCGCCGACCAGGCGCGCACCATCCGTATCCCGGTGCACATGATCGAGACGATCAACAAGCTCAACCGCATTTCCCGCCAGATGCTCCAGCAGTTCGGCCGCGAGGCCACGCCGGAGGAGCTGGCCAAGGAAATGGAGATGCCCGAGGACAAGATACGCAAGGTGCTGAAGATCGCCAAGGAGCCGATTTCGATGGAGACCCCGATCGGCGACGACGAGGACTCGCATCTGGGCGACTTCATCGAGGACGGCAACGCCAGCTCGCCGGTCGACTCGGCCACCGAGACCGGCCTGATGGAGACCGTTCGCGACGTGCTCGCCGGGCTGACCCCGCGCGAGGCCAAGGTGTTGCGCATGCGCTTCGGCATCGACATGAACACCGATCACACGCTGGAGGAAGTCGGCAAGCAGTTCGACGTCACCCGCGAGCGGATCCGCCAGATCGAGGCCAAGGCACTGCGCAAGCTGCGTCACCCCAGCCGCTCCGAACAGCTGCGTTCGTTCCTCGACGTGGAGTGACACCCGCGGTCGCGCACCAACCCGAGGCAACGCCCGCCGCAAGCGGGCGTTGCCTTTTCATGGATCACCATCGGTCAACCACGGCCGGATTCAGAGAGTGCATGCCATGAGTCAACGTCCACGCCATGCGGAGGCATCCACCTCCGGCCTGCTGTTCGGTATCACCTGCTACAGCCTGTGGGGGGTATTTCCGCTCTATTTCGCCCTGCTGGATTTCGCCCCGGCGCTGGAGATCGTCGCCCACCGCATCCTGTGGTCACTGTTGCTCTGCCTGGGTCTGCTGGCGGTAACCGGGCGCCTGCGCGAGTTCGCTGCGGTCCTGCGCAACCCGCGCCAGTTCGCGGCGCTGGCCATGGCCGCGCTGCTGATCGCGTGCAACTGGCTGGTCTACGTCTACGCGACCAACCACGGTCAGGTACTGCAGGCCTCGCTGGGCTATTTCATCAATCCCCTGCTGACCATCCTGCTTGGCGTCGTGGTGCTGCGCGAGCGGCTGCGCCCGGTCCAATGGCTGGCGGCTGCCATCGGCCTGCTGGCTATCATCGTCATCGCCGTCGGCCAGGGCCACCCTCCGTGGCTCGCATTGGCGCTCGCCTTCAGCTTCGGCTTCTACGGTCTCAGCAAGAAATTCGCCGGCCGCAGCGTGGCCCCGCTCCCCAGCCTGGCCGTGGAAACCCTGGTGCTGGCGCCGCTGGCCCTGCTCGCGCTGGCGTGGCTGGCGCAACATGGCCAGTCGCACTTCACCGCGCACGGCACGTCCTCGGCGTTGCTGCTGATGTCCACCGGCATTGCCACCACCATCCCGCTGATCACCTTCGCGGCCGCAACCCGGCGGCTGCCACTCAGCACGCTTGGCCTGCTGCAGTACATCGGGCCCAGCCTGCAGTTCGTGATTGCCGTGGCGATCGCCCATGAGCCGATGTCGCCGTCGCGCTGGCTCGGCTTCGCCATGATCTGGACGGCGCTGCTGACGACCACCGTCGATGCCGTGTACGCCCGGCACCGACGACGCCAGCGGGCGGAGTCGCTCGCACCGGCGCTGGAGCCACTTGGCTAGCTTTGTGAATTCACCACCGGATTTTGCTTTGCAACCCGCCCCATCGCCGCCGGCTCGGTTACCATAGCCGCTCGGGCCTGTAGCTCAATGGTTAGAGCAGGGGACTCATCGAAAGGTGCCGCCATGCAGGAATGCGTGGACGGGAACGGGATGAATTCAGGGAAACCTCAGCGGCGCGCCTGGCGCGGACGGTGGCAACCCTGAGCCAAGCCGTCGGTACACCGACGGAAGGTGCAGAGACTACCTGAGGGCTGCAGTGCCCTTGATCACAGGCTCGAGCGTCCCGCACCCCACCCGCTGATGCGTCATGCGCATCGGCGGAGGGTGAAGAGATAGTCCGCTCCGGAAGGAAACCTCCGGGACAAGCGAATCCCTTGGTTCCAGGTTCGAGTCCTGGCGGGCCCACCATTTCAAATGGCTACCGGCACATTCGTGATGTCGTCATACTGCACCGGCGACACGGATTGCGCGGCCAGCCTCGAACCAGACCGGTATCGGCGCCATGCACTTCCTGCCGCACGCCTCTGTCGCGACCATGGCATGCGGGCGGGTCTTCGACAGCAGCGTTTGAGGAGTAGCAGGGTGTGAGTGGATTCGCGACAGATCATGCCATGGCGATCTTGCTAGGCCTGATCGTTGCCTGGTTTTCGATCGGCGCTCTTGGTCTGGCGCAGCCCAAGCGGATCGGCTGGGTCGCCCACGCGATGTTTCCCGCAGGCGCGCTGGTCGGGCTGGGCGTCGCCGCCATCGGTGGCCTGGCGCTGACCGCCGGTTTTGCAGCGCGGACGGCGGTGCTGCCACTGGGGTTGCCGGAGCTGCCGTTCCATGTGCGGCTGGATGTCTTGTCCGGATTCTTCCTGCTGCTGCTGGGCACGGCGGGCGCGGGCATCTCGATCTTCGCCGCCGGTTATTTCCGCGAAGGCGAAGGCACCGCTCCGGGCCTGCTCTGCCTGCAGTACCACGTGTTTCTCGCCAGCATGGCGATGGTCATCCTGGCCGACGATGCCTACCTGTTCATGGTGGCGTGGGAAACCATGGCGCTCAGTTCGTATTTCCTGGTGACCACCCAGCACCGGTTGCCGGAGATCCGGCGCGCGGGCTTCCTCTACCTGCTGATGGCCCATGTGGGTGCGCTGTCGCTGCTGCTGTGTTTCGGCGTGCTGCAGGGTGGCAGCTGGCAGATGACCTTCGATGCGATGCGCGGCGCAACCCTGGTTCCGGCGTGGGCCAGTGTGGCGTTCGTGCTGGCGCTGTTCGGCTTTGGCGCCAAGGCCGGCATGGTGCCGCTGCACGTGTGGCTGCCCGAAGCGCATCCCGCCGCGCCCTCGCCGGTGTCGGCAATGATGAGCGGCCTGATGCTGAAGACCGCCATCTACGGTCTGCTGCGAGTCAGCCTGGATCTGCTGCACGTCGGCCCGTGGTGGTGGGGACTGCTGACCCTCGGGCTCGGGCTGGGCACCGCGCTGTACGGCGCGATCTTTGCGGCGGTGCAGACCGACATGAAGCGGCTGCTGGCGTACTCCTCGATCGAGAACATCGGCCTGATCCTCGCCGGCATCGGGCTCGCCCTGCTGTGCCGCAGCGTCGACATGCGCCTGCTGGCCGCGCTGGCGCTGGCGGCGGCGCTGATCCATGCGTTCAACCATGCCCTGTTCAAGAGCCTGCTGTTTCTGGCCACCGGATCGGTGATGCATGCCACCGGCGAGCGCAGCCTCGGCAAGCTCGGCGGTCTGATCCGGCGGATGCCCTGGGTGGCGATGCTGGCGCTGATCGGTTCGCTCGCCATCGCCGGCCTGCCGCCGCTGAACGGCTTCGTCTCCGAATGGCTGCTGCTGCAGGCGTTCCTGCAGACGCCGCACATTCCGCATGCGTTCCTCAACATGATCCTGCCGCTGGGCGCGGCGATCGTTTCGCTGACCGCGGCGATGGCCGGCTACGTGATGGTGAAGTTCTACGGCGTGGTCTTTCTCGGCCAGCCGCGCGAACCGGCGCTGAAGCAGGCCAAGGATGCCGGCATGCTCGAGCGCATCGGTCTGGTGTGGCTGGCCGCGGGATGCGTGTTGATCGGCGTGTTTCCGCAGGTGGCTCTGGATGTGGCGGGCCGCGTCACCACCAGCCTGGTCGGGGTGGCCGTGCAGCGCGGGCCGTCCGCATGGTGGATGACGCCGGTGGCCTCCAGTCAGGCGTCCTACAGCGGGCTGTGGCTGTGGCTCGGGCTGCTGCTGGTGATAGGCGCGACATTTGCGCTGGTGCGCCTGTTCCATCACGGACGGCTGCGCCGAACGCCGCCGTGGGATTGCGGGTATCCGTGGCAGACGCCGCGCATGCAGGACACCGCCGAGGGCTTCGGCCAGCCGATCCGTCACCTGTTCGGGCCGGTGTTCCATCAGGTGCGCGAACTGCCGTTGCCCTCCGATGCGCATCCGCAATATCGGGTGCAGATCGGTGATCGCTTCTGGCACGCGCTGTATCTGCCGCTGGCCCGGCTTACCCGGGGCGTCGCCGAGCGCCTGGCGTTCCTGCAGGGCGGTCGCCTGTCGACCTACCTGCTGTACAGCTTCCTGACCCTGATCTTCCTGCTGGTGTGCGTCCAGTGAACGCGGTCGCCTACGCATGGCAGCTTGGCGGATGTCTGCTGGCGATCGCGCTGGCGCCGTTGTTCGCCGGCTGGGTGGCGCAGTGCCGCGCCTGGCTGCAGAACCGCACCGCGCCCCCGCTGTCGCAGCCGTACCGGATGCTGCGCAAGCTGCTGCACAAGGATGCCGCGATGGCGACGACGGCATCGCCGCTGTTCCGCGCCGCACCGTACATTGTCTTCGCCACCATGGTGCTGGCCGCCGCGATCATTCCCTCGGTCACCACCAAGCTGCCACTGGCCCGTGTCGCCGATGCGATCGCCCTGGTCGGTCTGTTCGCCACCGGACGTGTATTCATGTCGCTGGCGGCGATGGACATCGGTACCGCGTTCGGTACCCTCGGCGCGCGCCGCGAGATGATGATCGGTCTCCTCACCGAGCCGGCGTTGCTGATGGTGCTGTTCAGTACCTTCCTGAT
>JAPHUU010000165.1 GCA_026193555.1 Rhodanobacter sp. | reverse complement strand
GTCGAAAGCTACCGCGAACGGCTGCGGGACAACCCGGACCCGCTGCTGATCAGCAACGACGTGTTCCAGTTCCAGTCGCCGTACGTGCGTCGCGGTGACCGCTGGATTTCGGCGGCGTACGTCGAACTTGAAGCACCGGTCGGACCGCGACTGACGGCCAACGTGGCCGCACGCGTCGACCACAGCGCCGGATTCGGCTGGGCCGGCTCGCCCCGGCTGGGGCTGAAATGGGACATCACGGACAGCCTGAGCCTGCGCGGCACCCTGGCGCGCGGCTATCGCGCACCCACGCTGCCAGAGCTTGATCGACCACAGAACCTGACCCCGAGCGGGATCCTGGTGGAGGTACCCGACGCACTGTTGCCCTGCACCGGCGCCACGCCGTGGAGCAGCAGCACCAGCCTGTGCACGCTGCGGCTGGACAGCATCGGCAACCCGGACCTGCAACCGGAGCGCTCGCGCAGCGTGACCCTGGGTCTGGTCTGGGCACCCACGCCAGCGCTGGGCATCGCCGCGGACGCGTACGAGATCCACCGCTTCAACGAGATCAATGCGCTGCCGGTTTCCTACGCGATGAGGCACCCGGATCGCTACCCGCAGTTGTTTCGCCGTGACGCCAACGGCGTGCTGTACGCGTTTGACCAGCAGCTGGTGAATCTGGGTCACACCACTGTGCGTTCGTACGACCTAGACATGCATTACCGCCTCGAAACGGCCCGCTTGGGACGGTTCATCTTCAATCTCGGCGTGGACTGGCTGGCCGAACTGCGCCGGCAAGTCCATCCCGGCGCCGTGCTCGAGTCGTACGCGGGTTATGCCGGCCAACCCCGGGCCACGGCGCTTGCCGGACTGGAATGGAGCTGGCGGCACTGGAGGGCGAACGGCAACGTGCGCTACACCGGTCACTATGCGTTCGCATCCAGCAGCGACAGCCCGGACACCTGCCCGGCAACGCAGCAGCAGGCCAACCACTGCGAGACCCCTGCCTTCGCCCTGTTCGACCTGGGCCTGGACTATGCCGGCTTCAAACATGTGCGACTCGGTCTGCACCTGCACAACCTGACCGACCATCGCCCGGTCTTTTACGGCTACCCCGCGACCGGCTACAGCCCTTCGTTCGACGATGTGGTCGGACGCTATGTCTTGCTGAGCGTCCGCTACCGCAGCAAGCCTGCCGACTGAGTCTGGCGGCAGCCGCGGCCGAGTGGAGGGAGATTACCGAGGGCAACGCGGATCCGGCGCACTTCGCCATGACAATCCCGGCGTGAGGTTCCGCCTGGATCGCCTTTCAGCCAGCACGATCCAGCAGCGGCGTGACTATCTGCTCAAGTCGTTCGGACGTCCATTCCGGCGACGGATCTTTCCAGCCGTCATCGACCAGACGCCCTTCCCGGTCGATGACGAAGCTGACCGGCAGATGCCAGATGCGGCCGTAGCCCGGCACATGCGGATCGCCGAGCAGGCCCACCGGAAAGCTCAGCGAAGCGGCTGCGGCACGCACCTTGTCGACGTCATCCGGCGCATCGAGACTGAAGCCAAGCACCACCAGATCCTGCCCTGCATGCTGCCGCGCATAGCGCGACAGCAACGGCAGCTCCTCGCGACAGGGCTCGCACCAGGTGGCCCAGAACGTGACGATCACGACCTTGCCGCGCAGATCGCGAGTGTCGATCCGCGTGCCTTCGAGCGTGGTCAGTGTGATCGGTGGCGCCATCTGCCCGACGACCAGACTGTTGGCCTGCGCCGACGGGGCGCTCGACAGCGCCAGCAGCAGGGCCACCGTGCATGCGATGCGCCGACTCCAGGTAGTGGCAATGAGCGAGGGCATGATCACAGCGCCATGCTGATGCCCACGGTGCCGGTCCAGCCAGGAAACAGCTGGTATCCCGCCAATCGACTGTAGATCGGCACCTGCATGAAGGCGTAGGCCTGGATGCCCCGGCCGAGACTCGCGCTGATGCCCGGGCTCAGATATGCCACGGTGCCCTCGCTGTTCGGACGATCGGCCAGCGCACCCTGGTCGGCCCCCTTGTGCTGCAGGTTGACCTGCAACTGGGGCACCCAGTTCGCGTGGGCTTCATAGCGCAGACCGAAGCTCATCGTGCTGAGGCTTCCGGGCCGAAAGTCCGCGCCCGGCGCATCCAGCCGCTGCGCCACCGCGGCCTGGAACTGGCCATTGACGAAGGCATCGAAATTCTGGCTGACCGGCTGGTAATAGTAGGCGCCCACGATCAGGTCGGTGCTGCCGGTGCCGGCCTGCAGGCTGGTGTCCAGGCTTTGCCCGAGGGCTGGCCCGGAGCGAAACAAGGTCGGGTGGCCGACCACCCTGCCGTCATCGGTCTGGCCGCCATAACGGCCGGTGGGCAGCTTCACGCCGAACTGCACGCCCAGATTGTGGGTGGGCAGAAATCCCTGATAGCTGGCCAGCAGCTTCATGTCGCCGAGGCCGGAGACTCTGGCTCCGCTGACCTGGTCGGATGCCGTCTGCGTCGGCACGTACGGCTGATCCTGGTCGCCATAGGTGGTGTGGCCGCGCAACACGTAGGGCAGCATCATGCTGAAACCCCAGTTCGCATCGGGCCGGTAGGCCAGCGACAGGTTGACGTAACGGTTGATCGTGCCCTTCTCAATCTCGCCGCCACCCGCGGACGGGTCGGACGGCTGATCGACTACCTGCTGCGGACTGGCGCTGCCGGTACCGTGACGCAACTGGTTCTGGTCGATGAAGGTGTCATCGAGGTTGAGCCGCCAGCCCGACTCGGCAGAGTAGCCGGTGGCTGCATCCGTACTCAGCGTGCAGCCGCAGGTGGCGCAAGCGTGGGCGGCAACAGGCAGGCTACCGAGTGCGAGGAGTCCGAGTGCCGGAATCCAGGTTTTGGTGGCCATGCGCAATCCGCCTCTGTGAGAAAGTCGCAAGTCTGCATGCAACCCTTGACCCACGTCCAGAGATTCACCGTGTGGCATAAAGGCGCAGCGATCTTGGCCGATAACCGAATGCATGGATGCACCTGCCGCCGTGCAACGTGCTGAACGTGTTGGCCGCCGGATCAGATGCGGTGTCGACACGGCCCGCGCAAGAAAGTTTCAAATGTACCTGTTGACCGCACCGCAACAAGCCATCTAAGGTCACCCTCATGTCACCCGTTTCCGCACCAGCTCGCATGTACCTTGCCCCGGCGTCCATCGGACACGGGCCGCTGCATGTCGGCGCCTGCAGGATGGCATGCGACACCCTGACCCTCGCCAGCACGATTACCACCACGACCATTACCACTAGGTCCGGGTGGGTGTCCGTGCGCGAATAGGTTCTTCTACGACGCAACGGCCCCGCCCTCGATGAGGCGGGACGTCGCACTCCGACACCGCCAGCGAGCACGGGCCTCATCCGGAGGCTAACGTGAAATCCTGTGCATCCCTACTTGCCGAACACTCTCTGCCGCCGCGGCATCTGTCCGTCTGCCCGGTGGAAACCACGCGTCGCCGAGTGTTGGCAGTGGGTCTGATCGGGCCCGGCCGTGTCGGCAGTGCCCTGCTCGACCAGCTGCGTGCCGCGATGCCGCGACTCGCGCGTGACAGCGGGCTCGAACTCAAACTCTGCGGCGTGGCCGCCAGCAAGCGCATGTGGATGGACTGCGACGACGCCGAGCTCAACGGCCGTCATGGCGGCGCTCAGACCTGGCGACCGAGCGATCTCGACGCGTTCGCCGCCCATGTGGCCGGCACCGACGGGCGCCACGCACTGCTGATCGACTGCAGTGCCAACGAGGATGTCGCCGCGCGCTATGGCCAGTGGCTCGCGGCCGGCATGCACGTGGTGACGCCGAACAAGCTCGCAGCCAGCGGACCACTGGCGCGCTGGCAGGCGATCCGCGCGGCGTGTGCCAGCGGCGCGCGCTTCCGCTACGAGGCCACGGTATGCGCCGGCCTGCCGGTAGTGCAGACGCTGCGTGACCTGCTCGACACCGGTGATGAGCTGATCGCGGCGGAAGGCATGTTCTCGGGCACGCTGGCCTGGCTGTGCAACCGCCACGATGGCCAGCAGCCGTTCTCCGCACTGGTGCGCGAGGCGCATGCGCTGGGCTATACCGAACCGGATCCGCGTGACGACCTGTCGGGCATCGACGTGGCACGCAAGCTGGTGATTCTGGCGCGCGAGGCCGGCTGGCCGCTGTCGCTGGAGGACGTCACGGTGGAGAGTCTGGTACCACCCTCGCTCGCCGCACTGCCCAGGGAGGAGTTCATGGAACGACTCGACGAGATGGACGCGCCGATGACGGCGAAGCTCGCCCAGGCACGCACCGAAAGCGGCGTGCTACGTCATGTGGCGCATCTGGATCGCCATGGCCGCGCCACGGTCAGTCTGGTTGTGCTGCCGGCCACCCATGCCTTCGCGCACACCCGGCTGACTGACAACGTGGTGCAGTTCAGCACCCGCCGCTACTGCGATAATCCGCTGCTGGTGCAGGGACCGGGTGCCGGACCGGAAGTCACCGCCGCCGGCGTGTTCGCCGATCTGCTGCGCATCGCCGAATCGCTGGAGGCACGCGCATGAACGCCTATCTCCAGCCCGCACCGCCGCAGGAAGCCATGAAGAAGCCCACCCCGCAACGCGCGCTCAGCGCACTCGCCTTCGCTCCCGCCAGCGTGGGCAACGTGGCGGTGGGTTTCGACATCCTCGGTCACAGCATGGCCGGCGCCGGCGACCGCGCCGAAGTGCGCCGGATCAGCGAACCGGTGGTGCGCATCGCGGCCATCCACGGCAGCGTGACCGACCTGCCCACCGACCCGGTGCGCAACACCGCCGGCATGGCGTTGCTGACATTGCGCAAGGCGCTGGGCCTGCGCCACGGCTTCGAGCTGGTGTTGCACAAGGGCATCGCGTTGGGCTCGGGCATGGGCGGCTCGGCCGCATCCTGCGTGGCGGCGCTGATTGCCGCCAACGCTCTGCTGGAAAAACCCCTGCCACGCGAGGCGCTGTACGGCTTCGCACTGGATGGCGAAGCCGTCGCCAGTGGCAGCCGGCATGGCGACAACATCGGCCCGATGCTGCTCGGCGGTCTGGTGCTGGCCACCCACGACCGGCTGCTG
>JAPHUU010000317.1 GCA_026193555.1 Rhodanobacter sp. | reverse complement strand
TCGGCCGCAGCGACCGGCTGCGCCGGCAACGCCGCCACAAAACACACCGCCAAAGCCAGCACGCCACCACGGATCCGCCGCCCGATCGGTTTCCGGCTGGTCTTCACGACACACTCCACATACCGCGACGTCAGGTTGCACACTGTGGGCTGCACACCGTTGATTCAACGTGGCCTTTTGCCAATTCATATACACATTCTCTTAACGGTTCGCTGCTAGCATCCGCCATTTCGTGCCTGCAGTGCCCTCAATGCCCTCAATGCCCCGTCTTTGCCATGCCGCCTGTCTTGCCCTGCTCGGTCTGATCGGCGCCGTCCCCGCGCACGCCGCCGACAGCTCACTGCTGACGGCGTTGCGCCAGCTGGCACCGCACGCCAACCCGAAGGTGCTCGGCCTCGCCCTCGAAGCCACCCAATGCGCGATATCGCACGGTGAACCCCCGTCCGACCGGCTGGCGGTGATCGACTACTCGCTCCCCTCCACCACGCGGCGGCTGTGGGTGTTTGACCTGGCCCAGCGCAAGCTGCTGTTCCACCTGCTGGTCGCCCACGGCCGCAACAGCGGCAACAACCAGGCGACCCAGTTTTCCAACAAGGACGGCAGCCTGGAGTCCAGCCTCGGCCTGTTCCTCACCCTGGATACCTACGAAGGCCACAACGGCTACTCGCTGCGCATGGCCGGCCTGGAGCCGGGCACGAACGATCACGCGCTGGAACGGGCGCTGGTGATTCATGGGGCCCGCTACGTCAGTTCCGCCTTTGCCAGGCAACAGGGTCGGATCGGCCGCAGCTGGGGTTGCCCCGCGGTTCGCACCGCCGTGGCGCGCCCGCTGATCGACACGCTCAAGGGTGGCCACTACGTGTTCTCCTACTATCCCAATGCACGCTGGCTGCATTCCTCGCCGTTCCTGGCCTGCCATACGACACGGGCAGTTGTCGCCAGGGCACCCTGAACCGGGGCGCCAGGTCATCGCCCGCAGATCAGGCAGCCGCGTCAGCGTTCGTCGACCGTCCAGTGCTGCGGCAGCAGGATCGCGAACAGCCCCGCGTTGCGCGTGCGCCGGTCGAGTGTCAGCAACGCCTTGTCCTTGCTGAGCAGCCAGCGGGCCCGCGCCGCCAGCGCCAGCTCCATGAACTTCTGGTCGTCCGGATCGGCACAGCGTGGCAGGGAGACACCAGCGGTTGCCGCCAGATCCGCGGGCGCAAGCGGCAGCACCAGGGCTTCGAACGCGGCCTCGATCGCCGGTCGCGTGGCGTCGTCGATCGGCAGCTGCGGATAGTGCAGCACCGCACGCCATTCCTCACGGCAGTCGTCACGGGTCACCGCCTGCACCGCGCCGCTGTGCAGTGCCGCCAGCAGCGGTGCGCACTGCGGATCGCGAAACACGAACAGATCCAGACACACATTGGTATCCAGCACGATACGCGGTACGGAAAGATCGGATGGGGCCATCACGCGATGATGAGGCAAAGCCGGCGCGCGATACACTGCATGCTTTACGACCGGATCCGACAACCATGGCCGAGCGCGAGTTCGACAACTACCTAGCCCGTTCCGGCGCCACGCTCGAAGGCTCGCGCTATACCGCGTATCTGGCGGTCACTCCGCGTCGGCATGGTTTCCCGATGTACTTCGCGATCTGCGAGAACCGCAGTTTCCGCGCCAGGGACGTCGCCGAGGCCGCCGCCGCCAAGGCGCTGGCCGAGATGTCGGGGCTGGAGGACGACGGCACGCCGATCTTCCCCGAGGGCTACACCGGCTTCGACGACGACCCCGCCAGCGAGCCCTGAGCTCGCGCGCCGCCGCACGAACGCGGCGCATCTCACAGCGTCAGCAACACCTTGCCGATCGCGCTGCGGCTTTCCAGATACGCATGCGCCTGCGCGCCCTCGCCGAGCGGGAAGCGGGCGGCGATGGTCGGCCGCACGGTGCCGGCACGGATCTGCCCAAACAGGGCCTGCGCCCGTTCACGGCGGATCGCCGCACTGGTCAGCACATTCCACAGGTCGCCCCCGGTCAGGGTCAGCGAACGGTCCATCAGCAGACGCGGGTCGACCAGCTCGGGATCACCGGCCGCCATGCCGAAGAACACCACCGTGCCACCGGTGCGCGCGGCCGCCAGGCAGTCGGCGAGGGTACGCCCGACCGAGTCGTAGAACACATCGGCGCCGCGGCCGTTGCTGAGCGTGTGCACCTGATCGACCCAGTCGTGATAGCCGGCGACCGCATCCGCACCGGCCGCGAGCACCGCCGCACGCTTGGCCTCGCTGGAGGCGATGCCCAGCACCATCGCGCCCCTGTGCTTGAGCATCTGCACCAGCAGCAGACCCACGCCACCGGCCGCGGCATGCACCACCGCCACATCGCCAGGCTTGACCCGGTAACTGTCATCGACCAGGTACTGCGCGGTCAGGCCCTGCAGCAGCACCGCCGCCGCAGTGTCGAACGCGATGTCGTCCGGCAACGCGATCAGCTTGTCCAGATCCACTGCGACCTTTTCCGCATTCGCATGCGGCATGTCGGCAAAGCCGACCCGGGTACCCTCCGGAAACTGGCGGTCGCCCGCTGCCGCCTGCTCGATCACGCCGGCACCCTCGTAGCCGAGCAGCCATGGTGCGCCGCCGCTCAGGTGATAGTTGCCGTTGCGCCGGTAGATGTCGGCAAAGTTCAAGCCGACGCTGTGCATGCGCACCAGAGCCTGGCCGGGAGTCGGAATCGGCTCGGGGTGTTCGGCCCAGCGCAACACCTCGGGACCGCCAAAGCTCTCGAATATCAACGCATGCATGGCGGGGTTCCGTGTTCGATGGAGGTAGCTACATGGGACCGATGCGCCGACCTTCAAGCGGCAGCGCGCTCGCGCAGTTGCGCGACCGCCGCGGGAATCGCCGCGGGCGCTTCCACCGTGATCACATGCCGGTCGCCTGCACCCAGCTCGTGCTCCAGTTCGTGCGCCCAGGTCACGTGATACGGCAGGTGCACGCCCCAGCCGCCAAGCCGCACCACCGGCTCGATGTCCGAACGCAGCGAGTTGCCGACCATCGCGAACTGCGCGGGCTCGAGCGCAAACTCGGCCAGCAGTCGCCGGTACGTCGCGGTGTCCTTCTCCGACACGATCTCGATGCGCCGGAACAGCCCCGCCAGCCCCGACTGCAGCACCTTCTTTTCCTGGTGAAACAGGTCGCCCTTGGTGATCAGCACCACCGGATGATGTTCGGCCACCGCCTCGACCGCCTCGCGGATGCCCGGCAGCAGTTCGACCGGGTGCTGCAGCACGCCCTTGCCCAGATCCACCAGCCGGTGGATGTCGGCGGCGGAAATGCGCGCGCCGGTGATCGCGATCGCGGTCTCCACCATCGACAGCGCCATGCCCTTGGCACCGTAGCCGAACAGCTGCAGGTTGCGCCGCTCGGTCGCCAGCATGCGGTCGTGCACGTCCGCCAGCTCGACGTAGCGGCCGACGATCGCCTCAAACGCCGCGTTGGCGTGCTGGTAGTAGCCCTCGCTGTGCCACAGCGTGTCGTCGCCGTCGAAACCGATCAGCTGCAGCATGGCACCGGCCCGATGCTCCGCGTGATGCTGTTCATTCCCTCGTCCGCCGCGCCTGGCATGCCTCAGCTCACCTCACTGCCGAGGCGCAGGTTGATGTGCAACGCGGTGGCCAGCTCACGCAGCGGCTCGCCGTCGCGGGTCAGCGTCATCCATCCGGCGTAGCTGTCGCCGTCGGTCTCCCACGCCCAAAGCGTGTAGCCGAACTCGGCCAGCCGGTCGTAGGCAATCGAGAACAGTTCCGCCGCATCCATGTCATCGAAGAATTCGTCGTCGTCCGGATCGCCGTTCCAGTCGACCAACAGGTTCCAGCGCGAGGCCAGCTCGTTGATCGCCTGCACCAGCGAACGCAGGTCGTGCGCATCGACGATGAAGCCCGAGCGCCAGTCGATCACCCGCCCGATCAGCTCGATCGGCAGCAGCTCGTCCGGATCGAACTCTGCCGCCGCCTCGCGATAGTCGGCAAACTGCTGCAGCGCCGTTTCCTCGTCGCCCGGATTGATCAGCAGCAGCAATTGCCACACCCGCGACTCGACCGAATCGTCGCCATCCTCGTCGAAGTCGTGCTCGTGCTCGAAGCCGTCGTCGTCAAAACTGCTCATGGGTACATCACCGGCTGTCGGGCCCGCATGGTGCACGCGCAGGCCCGATTTGGAAAGTACCGCCGCTTGCCGTCGCTGCCGCCCTCATGCGGGCGGCGGCAAGTGCAGCGTCATGTAGACGTCCGCGGTGCGATAGCGCACGTCCGCCGGGATCGGGGCGTGTCGAAAGCCGAGCGACTCGTACAGACGGATCGCTTGCACGAGTGCGGTATTGGACGTCAGAACGACCTGTGTCGCACCGGCGTCGCGGGCGAACCGGATGACACGGGCGGACAGTCGACGTCCCAGTCCCCGTCGCTGCGCGGCCGGCGCCACGGCGAGCTTGGCCAGTTCGATCGTGGTGGGCGAGGCGCGAATCGCCGCGCAGGTACCGACCACCTCGTCGCCGTCCAGCGCCAGAAAGACCTGCCCGCCACCGGCAAGGATGCACCCCTGCGGATCCTGCAGGTACGCCAGATCGGCCGGCTCGAGCAGCGCATGCACTTCCAGCCAGGCGCGATTGAGACGCTCGAAGGCCGCCTGGAACGGGCGCCGATAGGGAACGATCAACGGAAACTCTGCAACCTCGTCGGGTGTTGTCATGGGCAGCGATCGGTCATCGGGAGAAGTCGGCCTGACGATACAGGCAAGCGGATGATCCGGCGGCGCGGCGGGCGTCTTCCAGCGCTCCGCGCCGTCGCGGCGGCAGCCACGGCAGCGGCGATGGGATAATGCCGGCTGCTTCCGACCTCGTGACCGTCATGCCCGACACGCCGCACGCGCACCTCAGCCATCCGATCGCCCATGTCCGCTCGCCCTACGCGCGGCGCATCGACGCGCCCCATCAGGCGACCGTGGTGGAGGGCACCGAAACCGGGGACGTCGCCGAGGCCCGGATCGAGTTCATCGCCGATTTCCCCGCCGCGGCGTTTCGCGATCTGGCCGGCTTCGAACGGATCTGGCTGGTGTTCGTCTTCCATCGCAGCGAAGGCTGGAAGCCCGAAGTGCGGCCGCCGCGCGGTGGTGGCAAGCGCAGCGTGCTGGCCACCCGCTCGCCGCATCGCCCCAACGCGATCGGCCTGTCCGCGGTCGAGTTGGTCGCGGTCGAGGATCACGCACTGCGCGTGCGCGGCATCGACCTGCTCGATGGCACGCCGATTCTCGACATCAAGCCGTACGTGCCTTACGCCGACGCGTTTGCGCAGTCGCGCGCCGGCTGGATCGACGCGATCGATGCAGTACAGGGACGCCACTCCGCACCGGGACCACGCAAGCCGCGGGTGCCACCGGGCGCCTGAGCGGAACCGGCACGTGCGGCAGCTGCTGCAGCTTCATGCATCGCCGTTTCCCATCTCCGTATCCGATGCGGCAGACTGCCCGCATCCTCCTGACAAGGGAATTCCACCATGCACGTGACATCCCGCGCACTTGTCGCCGGCCTGCTGTGCCTGCTGACCGGCCTGGCTGGTGCCGCCACCCCGCCAAAAGAGCACAGCTTCGCCAGCATCGCGCAGCTCCATGAGGCGATGCTGCACGGCGAATTGACGCCGCTCACCTTGATCCGCCAGGCCCTGACACGCGTGCACGCGCTCGACAAGCAGGGGCCGCACCTCAACGCGATCATCGAGCTCAACCCGGATGCGCAGCGCGATGCGCGGCGGCTCGCGTCACGCACCGACGCCATGAAAGCCGGTGGCCCCCTGTGGGGCATTCCAGCCGTGCTCAAGGACAACATCGATACCGGCGATCGCATGCAGACCAGTGCCGGCTCACTGGCCCTGGTCGGCGCACCGGCCCCGCGTGATGCCACCGTGGCAGTGAAGATGCGCGCTGCCGGCATGATCATTCTCGGCAAGGGCAACATGAGCGAGTGGGCCAACTATCGCGGCTTCCATGCGACAGGTGGCTGGAGCGGCCGCGGCGGCCAGACACACAACCCCTATGTGACGACGCGCACTGCCTGCGGCTCCAGCTCGGGTCCGGCGGTCGCCGTTGCCGCCGGCTACGTGCCGGTCGCCATCGGCACCGAAACCGACGGCTCGATCGTCTGCCCCTCATCCGTCAACGGCATCGTCGGGATCAAACCCACACTGGGGCTGGTCAGCCGCGCCGGCATCGTGCCGGTGACCCATGAACAGGACACCCCCGGCCCGATGGCACGCAGTGTCGCCGATGCCGCCGCGCTGCTCACGGTCATCGCCGGCAGCGACCCTCGTGACTCGGCCACCGCCGAAGCCGATCGCCATGCCACTGACTACAGCCGATTCGTCGATCCGCAGGGACTCAAGGGCAAGCGCAT
>JAPHUU010000334.1 GCA_026193555.1 Rhodanobacter sp. | reverse complement strand
GGTGGGGCAAGATCGAAGGCGGTCATGGGCGGCTCCATTTCGGCACCGGCGTGCGCGTGGGGTTGTTTGCGTGGAGGATGTTGGGATGAGCCTTTCGCAAGGCAAGTCAGGACGCCGCCAGCTGCCCCTGCACCTCGTTGATGGAGGCGCGGATGCGCCGGCTGAACAGCGACTCCTCATGGTGGATCAGCAGCAACCGTTCGGTGGCACGGGTCATGGCGACATACAGCAGACGGGCCTCGTGGGCTTCGTCTTCGCCGGTTTTCGGCATCGAGCCGAGGTAGGGGTAGTCGCCTCCGCGAGGGCCGAAAGCAGCGAATTGAGGGCGCGGCGGCCACAGGGAATTGACATGGGTGTTACGTAATGGTTAATTACGGCTGTCTGTACGCCATGAATGGCCAGTAATAGGCAAGCGCATAGGCCCGGAAATCCTGTTCGAGTGGAAGACCGGGAAAGACCATCCCGCCGCCAGGGAAGGCGGGACGTCCCACGGAACAATGTCTTGGTTCTCGGGCTCGGCATGTTCTTGGCGGGGTGGACGCACAGGGGCTGTATGGAACGGCGGCGATCACTTTCGTCCGTCATCGCCACATCACATTTTCGTATTGGGGAGATTAATTTCATGAGGTTCAACCAAACGCCGTTGAATACCGCCATCCGACTTGCGCTTGCCGTAAGCATGGCCGGCTTCGTTGGATCCGCGCTTGCCCAGGAAACAGGGCAGCCCACGGATGCCGCGAAGACCCAAGAAGCCAAGAAGCAGCCGCTGCAGCTGGAGACGGTGACCGTTACCGGTACCCGCATTCGCAGCCAGACCATCACCGCTTCCAGCCCGGTCGCCGAAATCAGCCAGGAGCAGTTCAAGGTCACCGGCAGCACCCGCGTTGACGACCTCGTCAACCAGATGCCCCAGATGAGCCCCGTTTTCGACTCGTTCCAGAACAATGGCGCAACCGGGTACCCGACCGCTGACCTGCGTGGTCTTGGCACCAGCCGCACGCTGGTGCTGGTCGATGGCCAGAGGCTGCAGCCCGGCGCCAATTTCGCGGCCGACCTGAGTCAGATTCCGGCCGCGCTGGTCAAGCGTGTCGACATCCTCACCGGCGGCGCTTCGGCCGTGTACGGCGCGGACGCTGTGGCTGGCGTGGTCAACTTCGTCCTTGATGACCAGTTCGAAGGCTTCCAGGTCAATGCCGGCTACTCGGCCTACCAGCACAATAATGACAATAGCTACATCCAGGGCCTCGAGGCCAAGAGGGGCTTCAATGCTCCGAACGGCAATTCGGGCTTCGACGGCAAGTCGCGCAACATCGACCTGATCTGGGGCAGCAGCTTTGCCGACGGCAAGGGTCACGCTACTTCCTGGCTGAGCTGGCGGCAGAACGATTCGCTGTTCCAGGGTGCGCGAGACTATTCGGCCTGCGCCCTGAACGCGACGGGCACCGCCTGCGGTGGTTCCGGGACCGCGCCGATTCCGAACTTCTACCTTCAGGACCCGAATGGCCCCAACGGTGGCTACGCCCACTTGGACCAAGGCACCGGGTCGTGGATAGCCGGCATTGGCAACGTCTACAACTACGCGCCGCTGAACTACTACCAGCGCCCCGATAACCGCATCAATTACGGCCTGTCGCTGAAGTACGAGGTCAACGAGCACTTCCGCCCGTTCCTTGAATTCATGTACACCAACCGCAGCAGCTCCATCCAGGTGGCCCAGAGCGGCACCTTCTTCGGGCAGACCCTGAGCCTGCCGTGCAACAGCCCGCTGTTGGGCACTGCATGCGCAGACGTGGCCGGACCGCTCGGTCTGAGCGGCGTCGATCCGGTGAGCGTGTACGTGGGCAAGCGCAACACCGAGGGCGGTCCGCGCTACTTCGATCAGAAAGACAACTCCTACCGTGCCGTCACCGGTGCAACGGGTGACCTGGGTACCTACTGGTCGTATAACGTGACCGGCGTTGTCGGGCAGACGACCAGCACCACCGTTGGAACGCACGACCTCCTGTCCGATCGCATCACGAGCGCGCTGCTGGGTTGCCCGGCCGGCTCGTTCAGTGGCTGCCTCCCTTACAACGTTTGGGTCCCGGGTGGCGTCACCACTGCGGCGGCCCAGGCGCTGGAGGGCACCAGCGTCCTGGTCACCTCCACCAAGCTGAGCAGCGTCAACGGTTACCTGAGCGGCACCCTGCCGTATAGCCTGCCGTGGGCCGATGGTGACAGCATCTCCCTGGTTGCCGGTACCGAGTGGCGCAAGGAGCAGTACAGCTTCACCGCCGACAGCAACTCCCAGGCCGGCAACTTCGCCGGC
>JAPHUU010000095.1 GCA_026193555.1 Rhodanobacter sp. | reverse complement strand
TAGGGGCCCATCAGACCACCGACGAAAGCCATCGGCAGCAGCGCCGCGATCACCGTGAAGGTGGCCAGGATGGTCGGCCCACCCACTTCGTCCACCGCCGCCGGAATCGCTTCGAGCAGCCGCTTGTCGCCGCGGGCCATGTGGCGGTGGATGTTCTCCACCACCACGATCGCATCGTCCACCAGGATGCCGATCGAGAAGATCAGCGCGAACAGCGAGACCCGGTTGATGGTGAAGCCGATCGCCCACGAGGCGAACAGCGTGATCGCCAGGGTCACCACCACCGCGGTACCGACCACCACGGCCTCGCGCCAACCCAGTGCGAACAACACCAGCAACACCACCGCGAACGCAGCCAGCGCCAGGTGCAGCATCAGCTCGTCGGCCTTGTCATTGGCGGTGCGGCCATAGTCGCGCGTCACCGTGGCATGCACACCCGCGGGGATGTCGACGCCACGCAGCTCATCCAGCCGGGTGCTGATGTTGGTGGCGATGGTGTGCGCGTTGCTGCCCGCCTTCTTGGCGATCGCCAGGGTCACCGCCGGGGTCAGGCCGCCGAGCGGACCGGCACGACCCGGCGGCGTGCCAAAGGAAGCCAGGCGGCTGGCGTAGTTGGTGCCGGAGACCACTGTGGCAACGTCCGACAGATAGACCGGCCGCCCGCCGGCCAGACCGATCACCAGCTGCGAGACATCCTCGGCATTCATCAGCAAGGTGCCGGCCTTGACCGGCTGATCATGATTGCCACCGATCTCGCTGCCGACATCGGCGGCGACATTGGCGGACTTCAGGGCCCGGGCCAGGTCACCCACACTGAGGTGGTAGCTGGCCAGTTTGCCCGGCTCGATCTCGACCATCACTGCCCGATCCGGCGTACCGATGGTGTAGACGTCGCGGGTACCGGCAACGCGCTTGAGGTCGGTCTCCAGCGTGTGCGCCACCTTGGCCAGTTGCAGGGGGCCGATTTCGGGTCGATTCGACCACAGGGTGACGGCCATCATCGGCACGTCATCGATGCCGTAGGGCTTCACCAGCGGCTGGCCGAGGCCCAGACCGGCGGGCGCCCAGTCGGCATTGGAGTAGATCTTGTTGTAGAGGGCGACCAATGCCTCCTGCCGCGGCACGCCCACCTTGAACTCCACCGTGACCACGGCCATTCCCGGCCGGCTCATCGAATAGACGTGCTTGATGCCCTTGATCTCGGACAGCTTCTGTTCGAGCGGAAACGCGACCAGGTTTTCGACGCTGCGCACGCTGCCGCCGGGATACGGCACCAGCACGTTGGCCATCGTCACCTCGATCTGCGGATCCTCCTCCTTGGGCGTGATGATCGCCGCGGCGATGCCGAGCAGCAGTCCGGCGATCGCCAGCAGGGGCGTGATCCGCGAATTCTGGAACGCGCGCGCGATGCGCCCGGAGATGCCCAGCGTGGCCGGTTCACTCATGAGCGGATGCACCCTTGGCGTGCTGCTCATCCAGATATTTCATGGCGGCCAGCGGGTCGGTGGCAATGCGCTCGCCGTCATCGAGTCCGGCCACCAGTTCCACCCGGTCGCCGTAGTGGTAGCCGGTGCGCACCTGACGCAACGTGACGCCGTGGCCGCCGATCACGTACACGGCGACGATCTCGCCGCGCTGCATCAACGCCGACACCGGCACCAGAAGCCGCGTCGCCTCGCCGGTGGCGAATGCCACCTTCACCGTCATGCCGGGATAGAGACCCGTGTCGCCGCCCGGCAACTGCAACCGCACGTTGAAGGTATGGGTGTCCGGATCGGCATAGGGAAACACGTTGACGCTGCTGGCGGCGACGCGACGACCGCCATCACCACCGAGCAGCACATCGGCCACATGAAAACTGCGGATGGCATCGACCGCACTCTGCGGCACCTGCACGTTTACCCGCAGATCATCCAGCGATTGCAGCGCGATCAGTGGCTGGGGCGAGGGCGGACCCGCCTGGACCGCCTCGCCCACATGCACGAAGCGACGGGTGACGATGCCCGCGAAGGGCGCGCGCAGCACCGTGTAATCGAGCGCCTGACCGACCTGCTTGTACTGGGCACGGGCGGACTCCAGCGCCGCCTTGGCGGTGTCACGCTGCGCCCGCTGCTGATCGAGCTGATCCTTCGACACGTAACCCTTGGCGAAGATCGCGTCGTAACGCTGATAGGACGCAAGCGCGTTGCTGTAGGTTGCCTGTGCCGCCGCTATCTGCGCCTGCGCCGCGTTGCGCGCGGATTTCTGCTCGACATCGGTGAAGCGCACCAGCACCGCTCCCTTGGCCACGACATCGTTGACGTCGTAGGGAAGTTCGAGCACCCGCGCATTGGTCTGCGCCGTGATCGTGGTCTGGTGTACCGCCTCGACCACGCCATCCCATATCTGATCGTGGCGCGCCTTTTCCGCATGCACGACGATCCCGGCCAGCGGGATCGGCGAGGACGACACAGCGGCCGTGGGGTGTTTGTCACCGCATGCCGCGAGGGCGAACACGGCAACGGACAGCGCCGCAAGGCGCAGCTTGAACTTCATGAAGTGGGCTCGCTGCAGGCGTAAAGGGATCAGGATCGGAAGGCGCAGCCGGACTTCACGCCCAGCCAGCCAAGGATCTTCGCCATCGGACAGAAGCCGCTAAAGGCCGACTGCAGCAGGTTGGCACCGACGAACAGCGTCAGCAGCAGCCACCAGGGCGAGACAAAATGCGCCAGCGCCACACTGAGCAGCACCATGCTGCCGGCGAATGCGAAAACGATACGGTCGATGTTCATGAAATTTTTCCTTCAGCTTGCGGGGATCAATGGCGGTTCTTCAGGCGCACGATGCCGAGCGCCTTCATCACATACTTCTCGTACACCGGCTCGGTATTGCCGATGCGCATCTTGCGCAGGTAGTACTTCTCGAAAGCGACCTTGGCCAGGTGCACCCACTTGCCGACCTTGGCCCAGGTGACGTTGCGCGGCGGTATCTGCGGCAATGCAACAAACGCAACGCCAGTATCGCCCATGTCGGCCAGGCACACGGCGTTCCAGGTGGCCCGCTCGGCGGGCTCTCGACCGGCGATGATGTCGCGCAGGTTGTGCGCGATCGCAGTCACCATCGATTCGATCATGAAGCCGGTCTTGGGCGCGCCAGTCGGTACCGGCGTGACTTCTACCGGCGGAATCGCGACGCAGACGCCAGCGGCGAAGATGTTGCGCCAGGTCGGATTACGCTGATGCTCGTCGATGAGGATGAATCCGCGTGGATTAGTCAGGCCCTCCACGCCTCGCACCGCCGGGACTCCGGTGAATGCAGGCAACAGCATGGCATAGTTGAACGGCAGCTCGTGCGACTGTACCGGCGCACCCTTGCTGTCCACTTCATCGACCTTGATCATGCCCGGCTCAACGGCACTGACCTTTGCATTGGTGATCCACTTGATGTGGCGCTGGCGCATCTCCGATTCCATCAACCCCTTGGAATCACCCACGCCGCCCAGGCCCATGTGACCGATGTAGGGCTCCGAGGTCACGAAGGTGATCGGCACCCGGTCGCGCAGCTTGCGCTTGCGCAGGTCGGCGTCGACGATCATCGCGAACTCATAGGCAGGCCCGAAGCAGCTGGCGCCCTGCACCGCACCAACCACGACCGGGCCGGGGTTGTCCAGGAATGCCTGGTAGGACTCCCATGCCGTATGCGCGTGGGGCCCGGTGCAGACCGACTGGGTATAGCCTCCTTCCGGCCCGAGACCCGGCACCTCGTCGAAAGCCAGGCGGGGTCCCGTGGCGATCACCAGGTAGTCGTAATCAAGCACGCGTCCATCCACAAGGCGAACCTGATTCTCCTTGGCCAACACCGCCTCGGCGGGAACCTCGACGAACTCGATGCCCTTCCGACGCAGCGGATCGGCAGCCTCGAGTCGGATCTGCTCCTGCGTACGCCAACCCACCGCCACCCAGGGATTCGAAGGCGTGAAGTTGAACCGGGGGCCGTCGCCGATCAAGGTAACGGCATGCGCCGACCCCAACTCGGCCTTGATTTCATAGGCAGCCGCCATGCCGCCCAGCCCTGCACCAAGAACG
>JAPHUU010000426.1 GCA_026193555.1 Rhodanobacter sp. | reverse complement strand
TGCGGCTGCAACATCACACCCGCCAACAAGCACTTCGTTTTTCGTCCTTCCGACGGCAAGGGCGCCGTCACGGCAGTGAGCGTGTTGACCGGGCTGCTCAGCGCAAACAACGCCGCCGCCGCTCACAACCGCCTGCACTTCGATCGGCATGGCACGCTCGTCATCAACCTGATGTCCTCGCCCGGTGCAGGCAAGACCGCGCTGCTTGAAGCGAGCATCGACGCGTTGAAAGACGAATTCAGCATCGCGGTGATCGAGGGCGATCTGGAAACCGAAAACGATGCCCGGCGCATTCGCGCCCGGGGTGTGCCGGCGGTTCAAATCACCACCGGAAGCGCCTGCCATCTCGACGCGCACATGGTGCACGAGGCGCTGCACCAGCTGCCGCTCGACGCGGTCGACATCCTCTTCATCGAGAATGTGGGCAACCTCGTCTGTCCCGCCAGTTTCGACCTTGGCCAGCATCGCCATGTGGTGCTGCTCGCCACCACCGAAGGCGACGACAAGCCGGCCAAGTATCCGGTGATGTTCCGCATTGCCGAGGCCGTGCTCGTGACCAAGACCGACCTGCTGCCGTATCTCGACGACTTCAGCGTGGAGCACGCTGTGCGCCATGTCCGCGAGCTGGCGAATGCCGCGCCGATCATGCCGCTGTCGGCCCGTACCCGCAGCGGGCTGGATGCGTGGTGCGATTGGCTGCGGCACGAGCTGGCCAGCCGCCGCGCCGCGCCCGTGGCTGCGTCGGCGCTCGATCGCACCGATGCCGCACAGCCCGCCGGGAGATGAGCCGATGTCCGTCACTGCCCGCGAGTGGCTGGAACGGCTTCATGCATTGAAGCTGCCGCGCCCGCTCAAGGTCATGAATGTCTGCGGTGGCCACGAGCGCTCGATCACGATGGCCGGCCTGCGTGCCGCCTTGCCGGCGAACATCGAGCTGATTCCCGGCCCGGGCTGCCCGGTGTGCGTGTGCCCGGAGGAGGACGTGTACTGCGCCATTCAGCTCGCCTTGCACGAGCGCGTGATCCTGGTCGCGTTCGGCGACATGCTCCGCGTTCCGGTGAATGGGCCCAGGAAGGAGCCGCGTTCGCTCGAACAGGCCCGTGCCGCCGGCGCCGACATCCGCCCCATCGCCACGCCGATGGAGGCGGTGCGCATCGCGCGTGACAACCCGGATCGGATCGTGGTGTTTTTCGCGGCCGGTTTCGAAACGACCAGCGCCCCGGTGGCCGCCATGCTGATCGAGGGTGTCCCGGCCAATCTTCAGGTGCTGCTTTCCGGACGTCTCACCTGGCCGGCGGTGGCGATGCTGCTGGAGTCCGGTACGCCGGGTTTCGACGCGTTGATCGCGCCGGGGCATGTGTCGACCATCATGGGGCCGCAGGAATGGAACTTCGTCGTGGATCAGCACGGACTTCCCGCGGCAGTGGCCGGCTTTACGCCCGAATCGCTGCTTGCCGCCATCTATTCCGTGCTGCGGCAGATCACCGAACAGCGCTGTTTCCTGGACAACTGCTACCCCGAAGTCGTTCGACCGGGCGGCAACGCCACGGCACGGCAGCATCTCGCCGCAGCCTTCGACGTGGTCGATGCTCCGTGGCGCGGCGTGGGTACGATCCCCGGCTCCGGTTTCGCGCTCAAGCCCGCGTATGCGGCGCACGATGCGCGGCTGCGGTTTGCGCGCCATGACGATGCGGCCCGCAAGCATGCCGGCCAGATGCCGCCGGGGTGCGATTGCGCCAGGGTCGTGCTGGGCAGGATCCGTCCCGACGAATGCTTCCTGTTCGGACGCGCCTGTACGCCGCAGCATCCCACCGGCCCGTGCATGGTGTCCGACGAAGGCGCGTGCCGTATCTGGTGGGCAGGCGGCATCCGCGAATCGAAGAAGAGGGTGATGTCATGAGGGTGCCGCGCACCAGGGGCCATCCCGCGTCATGAGCCAGTCCGGGCCAACCGCTGCGATGCGGCTGTGGCTGGCCGGCCAGGTGCAAGGCGTCGGCTATCGCCCGTTTGTGTATCGACTCGCGCAGCGGCTCGAACTCAGGGGATGGGTCCGCAACCGATCAGGCCAGGTGGAAATCCACGCAACGGGCAGCCCACCGGCACTTGAGCGATTCCAGTGGGCGCTGGTGCACGAGGCGCCGCCATTGGCGCGTGCGCGACTGATGTCGTGCGAAGCGATACCCGCCTTCGACAGCGAAGACTTTCAGATTCGGGACAGCGAAGAAAGCACGCACGCCGACATCCACGTGCCACCCGATGGCTTCGCCTGTGACGATTGCCTGCGTGAGCTGCGCGACCCGCACGACCGTCGCTATCGTTATCCCTTCATCAACTGCACGCAATGCGGGCCGCGCTATACGCTGATCGAGCGCCTGCCCTACGACCGCCTGCATACCAGCATGGCGGCATTCCCGCTGTGCCCGGACTGCCGCAGGGAATACGAGAATCCTCTCGACCGGCGCTTTCATGCCGAACCCGTCGCCTGCCCTCTCTGCGGCCCACAGCTGCGCTTCGTGCACGATGGCGTGACCGTCCACGACCCTGCGGCCGCACTCGCCGCCTGCGTCGTCGCCCTGCGGGCGGGCCGGATCGTGGCGGTGAAGGGCATCGGCGGCTACCACCTGATGTGCGATGCCACGCAGCCGGCGGCAGTGGCACGACTGCGCGCACGCAAGCCGCGTCCGGCCAAGCCTCTGGCGGTGATGTTTCCGGCCAACGACGATCTCGCCGTGCTGCGCCGTGAGGTGGAACTCGATGGCGAAAGCGAGCGCACGCTGCTCGGCCCCATGCGACCCATCGTGCTGGTCAAGCGGCGGACCGACGGCAGGTTATGCGAGGGCGTCGCGCCGGGTCTCGACGATATCGGCGTGATGCTGCCTTACAGTCCGCTGCACCCTCTGCTGCTCGATGACATCGGTGTGCCGCTGGTGACCACCTCGGCCAATATCAGCGGCGAACCGGTATTGACCGACGCGGCCGATGTCGCGTCACGGCTGCGCCACGTGGCCGACGCCTTTCTGCATCACGATCGACCGATCGTGCGGCCGGCTGACGATCCCGTGCTGCAGGTGGTTGCCGGCCGTGCACGCGTGTTGCGCCTGGGCCGCGGCAATGCACCGCTCGAGTGGGAGCTACCGCACGCGGTCCGGCAGCCGACGCTTGCGGTCGGCGGCCATGCCAGGAATACGGTCGGCCTCGCCTGGGGCACGCGGGTGGTGATCTCGCCGCACATCGGCGACTTGAACTCGCCGCGAAGCATGGACGTATTCAGCCGTACCATCGCCGACCTGCAGCAGCTGTACGGCGTGCGCGCCGAACGCATCGTGTGCGACGCGCACCCGGCCTATGCCAGCCGCCACTGGGCCGAGCGCGCGGGCCTGCCCGTGACGAAGGTCTTCCACCACCATGCCCACGCGTCGGCGCTGGCCGGCGAATATCCGGACATCGATCATTGGCTCGTCTTCACCTGGGACGGCACCGGTTACGGTGAGGACGGCACGCTCTGGGGCGGTGAAGCCCTGCTCGGCAGTCCGGGGGCGTGGCGTCGCATCGGCACCATGCGCCCGTTCCGCCTGCCCGGCGGCGAGCGCGCCGCACGCGAGCCGTGGCGCAGCGCCTGCGCGCTGACCTGGGAATCCGGAGATGACTGGAACGGTGCACCGGAAGGCGCCGACGTGCTTCGCCACGCGTGGCAGCGGCATCTCAACGCGCCCACCACGAGTGCCGTCGGCCGCCTGTTCGACGCCGCTGCGGCGCTGCTCGGCGTGGTGCACACCACGAGCTTCGAGGCGCAGGCGCCGATGTTGCTCGAGGCGGCCGCACGCAGCGCCTGGCCAGCACCGCCGATCCGCCTGTCGGTCGAGAAAGACGCCCGGCAACTGTGGACGGTCGATTGGGCCGCGCTGCTCCCGCTGCTGCGGGATGACAGCGTATCGATCGGTGCGCGGGCGGCGGCCTTCCATGCCAGCCTCGTGCAGTCGATGCTGGAGATCGCCGGACACGCCCGCGCCGAACACGGTTCGTTCGCCGTCGGCCTCACCGGTGGCGTCTTCCAGAACCGGTTGCTCGCCGAGCATGGCTTGGCGCAACTGGCCCACGCCGGCTTCGAGGCGCACCTGCCCGCAGGCATTCCCCCGAACGATGCCGGCATCAGTTTCGGTCAACTGGTCGAAACAGCACGGACGGCGGAATCCTGATGCGCGAAACCCATATCCTGCTCGCCCACGGCAACGGCGGCCGCCGCATGCGCGAGCTGATCGACGGCGTGTTCGCGCGCCATCTCGCCAATCCGTGGCTGGACACGCATGCCGATGCGGTGGCCTTGCCCGTCGATGGCGGCGAAATCATGCTCACCACGGACGGCTTCACGGTGCAGCCGCTGGAGTTTCCCGGCGGCGACATCGGCTCGCTCGCCGTACACGGCACCGTCAACGACCTCGCGGTCGCCGGCGCCACGCCGCTCTACCTCAGCCTCAATGCCTTCATCGAGGAAGGGCTGCCGATCGAGCAACTCGATCGCATCGTCGCCAGTCTCGCCGATGCCGCGAAACGCGCAGGCGTCCACGTCGTCACCGGCGACACCAAGGTTGTCCGCCGGGGAGAAGGCGGCGGACTTTACCTCGCCACCACCGGTGTCGGCACGCGCGATCCACGATTGCGCCTCGGGCTGGACCGGACAGGCATCGGCGACGTGGTGCTGGTCAGCGGGCCGGTGGGCGACCACGGCATCGCCGTGATGCTGGCGCGCGAAGCGTTCGGCCTGCGCGGGGATGTCGCATCGGATTCTGCCTCGGTGCTCCCCCTGTGCCGGGCCCTGCTCGACCTGCCGGGGCTGCGTTTCATGCGCGATCCCACGCGCGGCGGCCTGGTGACTGTCGCCCACGACATGGCGG
>JAPHUU010000013.1 GCA_026193555.1 Rhodanobacter sp. | reverse complement strand
GGGGCGAAGCGGTCCTTGCCCAGCAGTGCGAATTGGCTCATGCGATGCCTTGTGAGTGGAAAGTTCGCTTCAGCCGGGTGGCCACGACCCCCGATCACCCGAAAATAGCAGCATGACGGCTGCCGGTGAACGTGTGGAAGGTAGATGAAACCTTGACTCTGTCAGCCTATCCAAAGTTTGTTCTCATGGCCTCACTCTGCACTTGGCATTGATGCGGTTCGGACGACAGCTCGGCAAATGGCGCGGCGGCAACGGTTTTCGCAGGTACTTACGGCAAATGGAACAGCGCGCAAGATGATAGCTCCGTCCTCCATCCGAGGAAGTTGCCGCGATCTGTCCCAGGCAATTTCATGCACTGCCGGCATATCCCCATCCACCTTTTTGCGGCCATACCCATGAGCAAGCGCCAGCCCCTCCTCTCCGCACCCGCAGGAAGCTTCTCCGATCGCATCAAGTTGCTGATCCAGCGCGTGGGCAGTGCGACCGAGATCGCCCGCATGTGCGGCTTCTCGGAGGGCGTGGTGCGCAGTTGGCGCGATGGCAATACCGATCCGTCACGGGCACGTTGCGTCACGCTTGCCCGAACACTCGGCATTTCGCTGGTCTGGCTGGTGGCTGGCGAGGGCGCGATCCAGATCGATCCCTCCATCAGTCTCCAGGACGAGCAGAAAAGCAGTGAAGTGATCACGTCGCAGCGCCCACGTACAGGCCCGGGCTCGATGACCCCGATATTGCCGCAAGCACGCGCCAGCGGTGTGGATGCGCAACGACTGAATGCGGCGATGAGAATCCTGCAATCGGAACTGGATCTGGCTGATAGTCGGCTGACCCTGGCCGAGAGTGCCGACATGCTGACCGAACTCTATGAGATTCTCGGCCCGGGTGGGGTCAATGTGGATACCAGTGCCATGATGAAGTTCAACCGCCGTCTGGGTGAGAAAATCCGGCGCGACCGCGACATCGTGTAAGCCGCCCGGCCTCGGCATGGACGAAAATGGCAACCGCAGGGCTGCCATTTCCTTTGCGGAGCGGCAAACCTCAGAGCACGGCGATGTCGGCAATCGCACTGAACTGTGCTTTCAATTGCCCGAGCAGGGCCAGCCGATTGGCACGCACCTCCGGATCGTCGGCATTCACCAGCACGCTGTCGAAAAACGTGTCCACGGGTGCCTGCAACTGCGCCAGCCGCGTCAGCACCGCGGTGTAGTCGCCCGCCGCCAGCGATTCAGCGGTTTCAAGCCGGGCCGACTCAAGTGCAGCGGTCAGCTCTCGCTCGGCGTCCACCTCGAAACGGGCGGGGTCGACGACGCGGCCGATGACCAGCGCGCCGGTTTCCTCGGCCTGCTTGCGCAGGATATTGGCGACGCGTTTGTTGGCCGCGGCCAGAGCCGCCGCCTCCGGACAGCGCCCAAATTCCGCCACCGCGCGCAGGCGCCGATCAAAGTCGGCCAGGCTGGCCGGTTGCACCGCCAGCACCGCTTCGAACTGTGCATGGTCGAAGCCCAGGTCGGCATAGTAGCCACGCAGGCGATCGAGCACGAAGTCGTACAGCTCATCGACCAGGATCGCCCGCCGCTGGCCCGCATTCAAGGCTGGCGGCTTGCCGTCCTTGCCCGGCTTCAGGCCCGCCGCCAGCGCGCCATCCGGCAACAGTTCCAGCGCCTCGATGAAGCTGCCGCGCAGATCGAGCTCGAGCCTTGCCTCGATCAGCGTCCGCGCCAGACCCAGCGCCGCACGGCGCAGCGCGAACGGATCCTTGTTGCCGCTCGGCTTCATGCCGACCGCAAAGATTCCCGCCAGCGTGTCGAACCGTTCGGAGACCGCCAGCACCTGGGCGACCTTGCCGGTGGCGATCGCATCACCGCCGAAACGTGGCTGGTAGTAGCCGTCCAGCGCCTCGGCGATTTCCGCTGCCTCGCCGTGATGGGTCGCGTAGTAACGCCCCATCACGCCCTGCAGTTCGGGAAACTCGCCGACCATGCGGGTCAGCAGATCGCATTTGCTCAGGGCCGCGGCACGCGTCGCCTGGCCGGCGTCGACACCGACCCGGTTGGCGATGATCCGCGCCAGTTCGGCCACCCGCACGCTCTTGTCCCACTGGCTGCCCAATGTCTGCTGATAGGTGACCGTCTTGAGCTGTTCCTGATATGCGGCCAGCGGCGTCTGCAGATCCTGATCCCAGAAAAACTTGGCGTCGGCGAAGCGCGGGCGGATTACCCGCTCATAGCCCTTGCGGATCTCGGAGGGATCCTTGCTCTCGATGTTCGCGATGCCGATGAAATGCTCGGTGAGCCTGCCCTCGGCATCGAATACCGGCACGAACTTCTGGTTCGCCACCATCGTGGTCACCAGTGCCTCCGGCGGAACCTCGAGGAACTCGCGCTCGAACGTGCAGGCAATCGCGACCGGCCATTCGGTGAGATTGGCCAGCTCGTCAAGCAATGCCTGATCCAGACGCGGAACACCGCCGATCTGGCTCGCCAGGTGTTCGACCTGGCTGAGGATGCGCTGGCGTCGTTCCTGCGGGTCGGCCAGCACCTTGCAGGCGCGCATCGTATCCAGCCAGCCTTCCGCGTCGGCGACATGGACGGGCTGAGGATGCATGAAGCGGTGGCCGCGCGACTTGCGACCGCTGTGCAGCCCCAGTACCTCGCCATCGACGATCTCGGCCCCGTGCAGGATCACCAGCCAATGCACCGGGCGCACGAAACTGTAGTCGTGATCGGCCCAGCGCATCGGCCGCGGGATCGGCAGTCCGCGCAGGGCTTCCTGGATGATCTCGGGCAACAATGCCGCCACCGGCTGACCGGGCTTGATCGCGCGCCAGACGAACCATGCCCCTTTGTCGGTCTCCCATTTGTCCAGTTGGCCGACACCGACACCGCAGGACTGCGCGAAGCCGAGCAGCGCCTTGGACGGCTGGCCGTCGGCATCGAACGCGGCATTCAGCGCCGGGCCGCGGCGCTCGACTACCTGCTCCGGCTGGGCGGTGGCCACGGCGGGGACATACACGGCCAGTCGACGTGGCGAGGCATAGGCCTGTGCGATATCGACACCCGCCGAAATCCCGCGCCTGGACAACCCGTCGCAGATCCCGCGCAGGAAGGCCGCGGACAATTCATCCAGCGCCTTCGGCGGAAGCTCCTCGCTGCCCAGTTCGATCAACAGCGGCTTGTGATCAACCATGCGCCAGTTCCTTTGCTTGCTTGAGGCCCGGGAAGCCGAGTTTCTCGCGCTGTGCCACGTAGGTTTCCGCCACGGCGCGCGACAGGGTACGCACGCGCAGGATGTAGCGCTGACGCTCGGTGACGCTGATCGCCCGTCGCGCGTCAAGCAGGTTGAACGTGTGGCTGGCCTTCATCACCTGCTCGTAGGCAGGCAGCGGCAAGTTGGCCGTGATCAGCTGGTTGGCCATCGCTTCGCACGCGTCGAACCAGTGCAACAGCTCGCCCACGTTGGCGTACTCGAAGTTGTAGGTGCTCTGCTCCACCTCGTTCTGGTGGAATACGTCGCCATAGGTGACCGTGCCATGCGGGCCCCGGGTCCACACCAGGTCGTAGACGTTGTCCACATTCTGCAGGTACATCGCCAACCGTTCCAGGCCGTAGGTGATCTCGCCGGTCACGGGACGACACTCCAGCCCGCCGGCCTGCTGGAAATAGGTGAACTGGGTCACCTCCATGCCGTTGAGCCAGACTTCCCAGCCCAGCCCCCAGGCGCCCAGTGTCGGCGACTCCCAGTTGTCCTCGACGAAGCGCAAGTCATGCACCAGCGGATCGAGACCGAGCTCCTTCAGCGAATCGATGTACAGATCCAGGATGTTCTCCGGATTCGGCTTCATCACCACCTGGTACTGGTAGTAGTGCTGCAGGCGGTTCGGATTCTCGCCATAGCGTCCGTCGGTGGGCCGGCGTGACGGCTGCACATAGGCAGCAGCCCACGGCTCCGGACCGAGCGAACGCAGGAACGTGGCGGGATGAAACGTGCCGGCGCCAACCTCGAGATCGAGCGGCTGCAGGAGCACACAGCCCTTCCCCGCCCAATAGCGGTTGAGGGTCTGGATGATGTCCTGGAAGGTGCTTGCGGACATGGCTTTCCGTGACCGTGGCTAAAGCGCGTTAGTATAGCCGCAGCTCGCTTTCCCATTGGGCTGGCGCTGGAAAAGTCCCGCTTGAGGCACCCCCTGAATGGCCGCATCACCGCAAATCGCGTCTCTGCTGGGTCGTCGTGGCCGGCTGGAACTCGATGATGTGCTGGCGGCACTGGTGGTCGATGGTTTTCTGATCGCCGACGACGCCAGGCAGGTGCGCATGGGCACCCGCGACGGACGCAGCATGGTCGAGCTGCACCCGCTGGTATTGATCGCCAATGCCAAGTTGCCCAACCAGCGCGAACCGGGTCGGCCGCTGAGCCTGGAGGCGCTGACCGAGTGGCTGGCCAGCCACGCCGGCCTGCCCTATCTGAAAATCGATCCGATGAAGATCAATGCGGCGGCGGTGACGCAGGTGGTCAGCCATGCCTATGCCCAGCGCCATCGCATTCTGCCGATCGCGGCGACCCCCGGCGAGATGACGTTTGCCACCTGTGAGCCGTTCGATTCGGCCTGGGCCCTCGACCTGGCGCAGATGCTGCGCCGCGACGTGCGGCGTGTGGTGGCCAGCCCGATCGACATCAACCGCTATCTGCAGGAGTTCTACGGCGTCCAGCGTTCGATCCAGCTGGCGCAGGACGCGAAGGGCAACGACGGTTCCTCGGCGATCCTCAATTTCGAGCAGCTGGTCGAGCTGGGCAAGGCCGGCGAGATTGGTGCCGACGACCGGCATGTGGTGCATATCGTCGACTGGCTGCTGCAGTATGCCTTCGAGCAGCGCGCCTCCGACATCCATCTCGAGCCGCGTCGCGAGACCGGATATATCCGTTTCCGCATCGACGGCCTGATGCACAAGGTGTTCGAGCTTCCCTCGCCGGTGATGACGGCGGTGACGGCGCGGATCAAGATCCTGGCGCGGATGGACGTGGCGGAAAAGCGCCGGCCACAGGACGGCCGCATCAAGACCCGCTCGGCGACCGGCCGCGAAGTGGAATTGCGCATCTCGAACATGCCCACCGCCTTTGGCGAGAAAGTGGTGATGCGCATCTTCGACCCCGACCTGGTGGTCAAGGACTTCGCCCAGCTCGGTTTTTCGCCCGGCGAGGTTGCGAACTGGCGCCGCATGGTGGAGCGTCCACACGGCATCGTGCTGGTGACCGGCCCCACCGGCTCGGGCAAGACCACCACGCTGTATTCCACCTTGCGCCACCTGGCCACGCCGGAACTCAACGTGTGCACGGTGGAAGACCCGATCGAAATGGTCTCGCCCGAATTCAACCAGATGCAGGTGCATGCCGCGATCGACCTGGATTTCGCCGCCGGCGTGCGCACCCTGCTGCGACAGGATCCGGACATCATCATGGTCGGCGAGATCCGCGACCTCGAAACCGCGCAGATGGCGGTGCAGGCTTCGCTGACCGGCCATCTGGTGTTGTCCACCCTGCACACCAATGACGCCCCCAGTGCGGTCACCCGCCTGCTCGATCTCGGCGTACCGCACTATCTGATCCAGTCCACCCTGACCGGCGTGGTGGCGCAACGCCTGGTGCGCACCTTGTGCCCGCACTGCAAGCAGGCGACCACGCAGGATCCGCAGGCGTGGGGCGTGCTCACCCATGACTGGTCGGTGCCGCTGCCGGAAGAAGTGTTCAAGCCGGTCGGCTGCCTCGAGTGCCGCAACACCGGCTTCATGGGGCGCACCGGCATCTACGAAATGATGAACCTCACGCCACGACTGCGTTCGCTGATCTCGGCCAACCTCGACCTGGGCGGCTTCAGCCAGGCCGCATTGTCCGAAGGCATGCGGCCGCTGCGTATTTCGGCGGCGCAGCAGATCGCGCGGGGGCTGACGACGGTGGAGGAAATCCTCACCGTGCTGCCGCCGATCGATACCTTCGACGGTGCCTCGCCCTAGGAGCCTGTCGGGCTCCTTGCAACCACCCATCCACAGACCACCAGCGAGCTGCATGAAACCCGTATTGATCATCCGCACCGGTCGCGCGCCGGACGCCATTCGCGCCCGCCACGGCGATTTCCCCCACTGGTTCCGCCTCGGCACCCGGTTGTCGCACCGACAGCTGCGCATCGTCGACGTGGCCACCGGCGATCCGCTGCCGGCACCACAGGAGGTCGCGGGCGCGATCATCACCGGTTCCGCCGCGATGGTCACCGAGCGCGCGGCGTGGAGCGAACGCACCGCCGGCTGGATCCGCGACGCGATGGATATCGAGTTGCCGCTGTTCGGTGTCTGCTACGGACACCAGCTGATGGCGCAGGCGTTGGGTGGACGCGTCGATTATCTGCCCGGCGGCCGGGAGATCGGCACCCATCCGATCGAACTGCTGCAGGCAGGCACACACGATTTGCTGGGTGCGATGCTTCCGGCCAGTTTTCGCGCGCACACCACGCACGAACAAAGCGTGCTGGAAGTGCCGCCCGGCTCGGCGATTCTGGCCCGCTCCGCGCGCGATCCGCATCAGTTGCTGCGTCACGGTCCGCGGGCCATCAGCACGCAGTTTCACCCGGAATTCAATGCCGAGGTGATGCGTGCCTACATCCGGCGCAAGCACGCCGACATGCACCGCGAGGGCTGCGACCCGCTGCACGCTTTCCAGGCGGTGGGCGCCACTCCCGTGGCGCGCCGGTTGCTGAGGCTGTTCGCCCGCCATCACGGCTGGACCAGCGCCGCTGAAGCGGGCTGAGCGTCATCCGCGCAAACGGCGGGCGATCACGCCGCGGGAAAGCAGCGCGAACATCACGCCAAACACGAAGCCGCCGATGTGTGCCCACCACACGTAGGCGCCATAACTTGGCCCGGCATAGCTGAACAACAATTGCAGCAATACCCAGATGCCGATCAGCAGGAAGGCGGGAACCCGCACGAACTGGAGGTAGAGCCCCAGTGGCAACACCAGACCAAGCCTGGCGTTCGGAAACAGCACTACATAGGTGCCCACCACTGCCGACACCGCGCCGCTGCAGCCGATGATCGGCAGCCGCACTCCGGTCAGCGACAACGCACCAATCAGATTCGCCACGATGCCGCCGACCACGAACAGCAGCAGGAAGCGCAACGAGCCCAGGGCCCGTTCGCCCGGCAGGCCGAAGATGACCAGGAACAGCAGGTTGCTGAGCAGATGCAGCCAGGTCACGTGGATGAACAGTGCGGTGAACAAACGCAACAGCGCCGGATCGGTCAGCTGCGGCCACAGGTTTTCATGCGGATCGAAGATGTTTGCGGGTATCGTTCCCCACTGCTGCAGCAATGACATCCTTTCGTGCAGCGGAGTCAGTGCCAGGCCAACGAAACACAGCACGCAGGTAATGACCACCAGCACGGTTGCCCAGTGCCAGCGGGCTCGACGACGTGTTTCGACATGGACAAACAAGCATCTGCTCCCGGATCAGCCGACTCGAACATCGTCCGCCATCATAGCGAGAAGCAAGGTACGGCCGTTCGCATGGCTTTCAGTTGCGGGGGCGCGGCACGCGTGTGGCGTCTGCACGTCGGCGACGCGCGTCTGCCATTGCGGCAGATGGCCACCTTCGGGGACACGGCCTCACAACGCCGACGAAATAGATGCTAGTGTCGCCAGCGAACATGAGCCTCACCTGGCACCCGATGTGGCGGGCACTCGGCAGCTTCCTTCGCCGCCCGTGTCCCGACGTTTGCGGGGCCATCTGTCCCGACATCGCGACGACCATCATGCCTGCCAGCCAACACCACCAAAGCCCTCCCCGATCCGATGACTGCGCTGCCGGCGGCAGATTTCTGGCAACGGCGTGAGTCGGCTCGAAAAACCGCCGCTTCAGCGGAGCCGCCGCATGCAGATGGCCGACCTGGCCAAGTTGGCCGGCGTGGCACCATCCACCGTGTCGCGGGCGCTGTCGGGTAGCGAGCTGGTCAGCGCTGAAACGCGCGAACGTATTCAGACATTGGCGCGACAGTTCAACTACACGGTCAATCGTGCCGCGACCAACTTGCGCTCTGGCATCAATCGCACCATCGGCGTCGTGGTGCCCTATGAGCAAGCCAGTCGGCAGAGTTTCGCCGACCCGTTCCTGCACGGCATGGTCGGCAGCCTGGCCGATGCGCTGACCGAGCGCGGCTATGAAATGCTGCTTGCACGCATCGACGCCGAGCAGCTCGATGCCGCCACGGCGCTGATCGATGGTGGCCGCACTGCCGGCGTGATCCTCATTGGACAGTGGCGCCATCATGACCAACTCAACGCGATGGCCGAACGCGGACTGCCCCTGGTGGTGTGGGGTACGCAGTTGCCCGGGCAGCGTTATTGCACGGTAGGCGGCAACAACTTGCTGGGAGGGCGGCTGGTGGCCGAACACCTGCTGTCCGAGGGACGACGGCGGATCGGCTTTCTCGGTGATACCGGTCTGCCCGAGGTGGCCGAACGCTTTCGCGGTTTCGCCGATACGCTGAAGGCGAGCGGCGTGGCCGTGCCTGAATGCCGGCAGGCCAAGGTGCCGTTCCTGGCCGATGCCGGACGCCGTGCCACGCTGGCTTTGCTCGACGCGGAGCCGACCCTGGATGCTGTCTTCGCCAGCGGCGACCTGCTGGCAATGGCGGCGATCGGCGCCCTGCGCGAACGCGGCCGCCGCGTACCCGAGGACGTCGCTGTGGTCGGGTACGACGACGTGGAACTCGCGGCACACTTCAGTCCGCCGCTCACCACGGTCCAGCAGCCCCTGCACGAGGCCGGCACGATGCTGGTGCAGGCTTTGCTGCAGATGCTGGAGCAGGGTCATGCCGTGCCTTCGATCCAGTTGGAAACCCGCCTGATCGTGCGGCAGAGCAGCCACCAGGGCAGCAACCCGTAACGCACCGCAGCAAAAACACTTGTCGACAGCAAGGGTTGATGCGTCAGACATCGGGTATGCAAATTTGATGCAATCGTTGTCATTCATGCGCTCCGGGAGCCATCAGACCCATTTTTTGGGGCTTTGACGAGTCATGACAAATCGATGTTGCGACGCGAATTGCAATCGATTGCGTTGGATCTCACCATGGTTGCAGGCCATCCTCGTCGGATGCCCGCCACTCGCGCTGGCCGCCAACATCACCCAGCGCTTGCATCATTTACCGCCTGGGGAGATCTCATGAATATTCACGCTATGCGCAGACAAGCGCTGGTGATCGCGGTGACGCTGGCACTGTTGCCTGTCGCCGCCGCCGCACAATCCACTGCCACCGGACAGAGTGCGGATCAGGCTGCCGTGCCAACGCAGTCCGCCGACAAGGCCACCTCGAAGAAAGCATCGAAATCCGTGAATCTGTCCGAAGTGGTCGTCACCGCCTCTCCGGGTGCGTTGAGCAAGATGAGTTCCAGCGTGTCGGTCAGCACCCTTGAGGCCGACCAGATCACCACCAGCGGGGCACAGGGCGCAGCGGACATCCTGCGAGACATTCCCGGCATCCGCTCCGAATCATCCGGCGGTGACGGCAATGCCAACATCTCGGTGCGCGGCCTGCCGGTAGCTTCCGGTGGCGGCAAGTTTGTGCAGTTCCAGGTCGACGGCATGCCGGTGCTGGAATTCGGCGATACCGCCTTTGCCACCCCGGATACCTTCCTGCGTCCGGATTTCAACATCGATCATGTGGAAGTGGTGCGCGGCGGCTCCTCGTCGGTATTCGCCAGCAATGCACCGGGGGCGGTGATCAACTTCATCACCAAGACCGGTGAAGAGAAGGGCGGCGACATCGGCATCACCGCCGGTCTCAACTACGACAGCAAGCGTCTCGACTTCGACTACGGTCAGCCGATCTCCGACAGCACGCGTTTCCACATCGGCGGCTTCCTGCGCGACGGCACCGGCCCGAAGGATGTCGGTTACGACGCCCAGAAGGGCGGCCAGCTGATGGGCAACCTCACCCACGACATCGCTGGTGGTTTCCTGCGCGCCAGCTTCCAGCTACTGGACGACAAGGCGCCGGTTTACCTGCCCGTGCCGGTGTCGATCACCGGCAGCAACGGCAGCCCCAATGTCAGTTCGTTGCCCGGTTTCAGCGTGCAGAACGGCGCGATGCAGTCGCCCTATTTCCAGCGCGATCTGGCCGTCAATGCCAGTGGCAACCCCGTAGTCACCAACCTTGCCGATGGCTATCACTCGAAGGTCGCGGCGTTCGGCGGCGAAGGTAAATTCGATCTGGGCGACAACTGGGTACTGCACGAAAAGCTGCGTATCGCGCACAACTCCGGTGACTTTGTCGGCCCCTATCCGGCCGAGGTCAATACGGCAGCCGCATTGGCCAACGAGATCGGCGGCGCCGGTTCCACCCTGCGCTACGCCAGCGGCCCTCTGGCCGGCCAGGTGGCCGACCCGGCCACCGTCGGCGGCAACGGCCTGGCGACCCGCGTGCACCTGTTCAACGTAACCCTGCCCGACATGGGCAATACCACCAACAACCTCACCTTGAAGCATGCCTTCGATCTGGACGACGGTCCGCTCGACCTGCTGCTGGGCTACTACCACTCGAACCAGACCATCAAGCAGGACTGGCACTGGAACTCCTATCTGGAAACCGTGCAGGGCCGCAACGCCAGCCTGCTCGACGTCTACGACGCCAGTGGCCAGGCGGTGACCGACCATGGCCTGGCGGCGTACGGCACGCCGTACTGGGGCAACTGCTGTGTTCGCTCCTACGATGCGAACTACCAGATGGACGCACCCTACCTCTCGCTGTCATGGCAGCCGGGAAACTGGCAGCTCGATGGCGGGCTTCGCTATGACCGCATGCAGGCCAGTGGCAGCTACGCCGGATCGACCGGCACTTCGGCGATCGACGTCAATGGCGACGGCACGCTGCAGACGCCGGAGCTGACCGTGCCGGTGGTCAACAACAACGCGGTGATGCCGATCAACTACACCAAGCATCATCTCGAATACTCGTTCGGTGCGAACTATCTGGTGAACACGGATGTGGCCCTGTTTGCACGCATCAGTCGGGGCGCGCGCTTCAATTCCGATCGCCTGTTGTTCGGCGGTGGCCTGCTGTCCAATGGCACTGCACCGCAGGGCGTGGCGGTCAACGTGGTCAATCAGTATGAGACCGGCGTGAAGTGGAGTACTGACCACACCAGCCTGTTCGTCACCGGCTTCTACGCCACCACCCAGGAGCAGAACCAGGATGTCACCTCGCTGACGCAGTCCCTGATCAGTCGCAACTACAAGTCCAAGGGACTGGAGGTCGAGGGCTCCGTCGACTACGGCAATTTCAGCGTACGCGGCGGTGCCACTTATACCGACTCGAAGATCACCAAGGATGCGATCACGCCGGCGGATGTGGGCAACATGCCGCAGCGTCAGGCCAAGTTCGTCTGGCAGCTCAACCCGAGCTACCGGGTTGGTCCGGTCACCGTCGGCACGACCTTGATCGGCACCACCAAGTCCTACGCTTCCAACCCGAACGGGCTGGTCATGCCCGGCTACACACAGGTCAACGCGTTCGCCCGATACGACATCAACGAACGCATGTCGGTGTCGCTGCAGGCAAACAACCTGTTCAATGCGATCGGTCTCACCGAGATCGACCAGAGCCCGGGCAGCGTGACCACGAACGGGCTGAACACCGCGCGTTCGATCCTTGGCCGCACCATCTATGCCAGCTGGCGCTACTCCCTGTGACCGAAGGCGCGAGTGGTGCTATCGCGCCGATGTTCGACGTGCTGGTTGCGCGGCAGTGTTTTCTCGAAGGACTGCCGCCTGACCAGCACGCGGTTGCCAGCCAGCGCTTCGCGCTGGCTGGCAACGACCTGATCGAATCATTGACGGCGCTTTACGGTCATACGACGGGATTCGTCGACTGGCTGCTGGCGCTTTTTGTGCAGCTCGGCCGACTTGGTGCGGAGCGGCCGACTGATCTGGGCATCCTGGACGCCGAGCGGGCCCGCGACCCGGACTGGTTCGTGCGG
>JAPHUU010000373.1 GCA_026193555.1 Rhodanobacter sp. | reverse complement strand
GTGGCGAACAAACGGCACTGCTTCACCCGACCACGGAACCTGCTCTTGACGACAACGCCTCCCACCCTGCCCCTTTCCGACGACGCGGATGCCGCACTGAGCGAGCAGTTGCGTGCCGCCACGGCACTGCTGGAATCGGTGGCTGCCGACCCGCAGTTGCTCGACCGGCTGCCCGCGCAGGAGCGCGGCCGCCTGCTGCAGGCAGTGGCGAGCGTCTACGACCCCGATCCTGCGGCGCGGCGGGTGAAGTTGAAGGCCGCAGCCAAGGCGCGATACGCGGCCAAGGTCAAGGCAGACGACAAGGTGCTCGACCAGACCGGCATTCGCGCCTTGCGTCGCAAGCCGGTGTTCACCACGCCCAGACTGTTCGCACCGGAAAGTTTCGCGCCACACGACGTGGAGAGCGACGAAGCGCCGCGCGAGTCGATCGAGCCGCAGCACTGCTACGTGTGCAAGCAGAAGTATTCGGCCATCCATTTCTTCTACGACCAGCTGTGCCCGAGCTGCGCCGCGTTCAACTACGCCAAGCGCACCGAGCTGACTGACTTGCGCGGTCGCGTGGCGCTGCTCACCGGCGGCCGCGTGAAGATCGGCTACCAGGCCGGCCTGAAACTGCTGCGTGCCGGCGCCGAGCTGATCGTGACCACCCGCTTTCCGCGCGACTCGGCAGCACGCTACGCCGAAGAGGCGGACTTCGGCGAATGGGGCGACCGGCTGCAGGTCTTCGGCCTCGACCTGCGCCACACGCCCAGCGTCGAGGCGTTCTGCAACGAACTGCTCGCCACCCGCCCGCGGCTGGATTTCATCATCAACAACGCCTGCCAGACCGTGCGCCGCCCGCCGGACTTCTACGCCCACATGATGGATGGTGAAACCGCGGCGCTGCATGACATGCCCGAACACGTGCGCCGTCTGGTAGGCCACTATGAAGGCCTGCGCGGCGCGAATATCCTGCCCGACGGCGAGGCTTCGTCGCAGACACTTGCCGGCCATGGCGCGAACCTGGCCGGGCTGACCCGCGCCGCCGAACTGTCGCAGCTGCCGCTGCTGCCCGAGGAGCTTCTGGCGCAGCAGCACCTGTTTCCCGAAGGCCGGCTGGATCAGGATCTGCAGCAGGTCGACCTGCGCCAGCGCAACTCATGGCGCCTGCTGATGGCCGAGGTGCCGTCGGTGGAACTGCTGGAGGTGCAGCTGGTGAACGCGATCGCGCCGTTCATCATCAATGCGCGGCTGAAGCCGCTGATGCTGCGCACGCCCGAGCGTGACAAGCACATCGTCAACGTGTCGGCGATGGAAGGCCAGTTCTACCGCAGCTTCAAGACCACCCGTCATCCGCACACCAACATGGCCAAGGCCGCGCTCAACATGATGACGCGCACCTCGGCCACCGACTATCACAACGACGGCATCCACATGAACAGCGTCGACACCGGCTGGGTGACCGACGAGGATCCGGCCGAACTCGCCGCGCGCAAGGTGCTGGAGGAACGCTTCCACCCGCCGCTGGACATCATCGACGGCGCCGCGCGCATCGTCGACCCGATCGTCAGCGGGATCAACAGCGGCGAGCATGTGTGGGGGCAGTTTCTGAAAGACTATCGGCCGACCGACTGGTGAGCCCGAAGGCCGAGCGGCTGGTCTTGCCGCTCACGCCGCTTCGGTGAACTCTTCCCACGCCCGTACCGACTCCGCGGCGTACATCAGCGAGGGACCACCGCCCATGTACACCGCCACGCCCAGCGCCTCCATCAACTGCTCGCGGCTGGCGCCGAGGCGAACCAGCGTCTTCACGTGGAAGCCGAGGCAACCGTCACAGCGCACTGCCACGCCAATGGACAGCGCGATCAGCTCCTTGTCGATGGCCGACAGCACACCGGGCTCCAGCGCGGACTTGGCCATCGCCGAGAAGCCTCCCATGGTGTCCGGCTGCGCCACACGGAAGGTGGCGATTGCCTTGTTGAGGTCCTGGGTGATCTGCTTGAACGACTTGCTGGGCATGCACGGTTCCTGGTCAATCGATGAAGGGTGCCGCAAATCTAGGTCATGGATGCTCGCGAGCAACTGATCTCGGTCAAGTCGGTAGTGTCCGCGACAATAGAGGCCACCTGCAACCGGGTATCTCGCACTTCGCAGCACCGGCGTGCACTCGGCTGGACGCACTTGATATGCCGCGCTTCGCCGCCAGTTTTCATCGACCCTCCCAGCAAGCCCGGAACTCCGCCATGCGCACCATGCAAGCAATCGAGATCACCCACCCCGGCGCCGCCGAGGTACTTCAGCTGACCCGGCGTCCGATCCCGCAAGCCGGTCCGGGTGAGGTGTTGATCAAGGTAGCCGCCGCCGGCATCAACCGTCCGGACGTGTTTCAGCGCATGGGCAACTACGCGCCGCCGCCGGGCGCTTCCGACCTGCCGGGACTGGAAGTGGCTGGCGAGATGGTCGACGGCGACCTGACGGGCGACAACCCGTTCGGCCTCAAGCCCGGCGATCCGGTATGCGCCCTGCTGGCCGGCGGCGGCTACGCCGAATACGCGGTGGCACCGCTGGTGCAGTGCCTGCCGGTGCCGAAGGGACTCTCGCTGATCGAGGCGGCGGCCCTGCCGGAGAATTACTTCACGGTGTGGAGCAACGTGTTCGATCGCGGCCAGCTTGGTCGAGGCGAAGGCGCACCGCACGAGACCTTGCTGGTGCAGGGAGGCTCCAGCGGTATCGGGGTGACCGCGATCCAGCTGGCGCATGCGCGTGGCCATCGCGTGTTCGCCACCGCCGGCAGCGAGCAGAAGTGTGCCGCGTGCGAGAGGCTTGGCGCCACCGCGATCAACTACCGCGAGCAGGATTTCGTGGCCGAAGTGATGCGTCACACCGAAGGCCGCGGCGTCGATGTGATCCTGGACATGGTGGCCGGCGACTACATCCCGCGCGAACTCAATGCGCTGGCTGAAGGCGGACGGCTGGTATTCATCGCCACCTTGGGCGGCAGCAAGGACGAGATCAATGCCTCGCTGATCATGCGTCGTCGACTCACCATCACCGGTTCGACCCTTCGCGCGCGACCGGTGGCGTTCAAGGCGGCGCTCGCCCGCGATCTGCATCAACACGTCTGGCCTCTGCTCGAGTCGGGCACCGTGCGCCCGGTGATCCATCAGGTATTTGCCGCCGCCGACGCGGCCTCGGCGCATGTGTTGATGGAGAGCAGCACCCATACCGGCAAGATCGTGTTGCAGTGGTGACCGCGTGTGCCGGCCGCTGACTTTGCCTCGGCCCGCACAACACGGGTCATGTCGATGCGCTAGCATCCGGCAGGTGCATTGGCACCCTGATTGATCCGCTGGTCCTGCCCGGAGTCACTCTGTTGAAACGCATCATCCGTACATGGTTGTCCATCGCCGTGCTGCTGTTCGCAGTACAGGCTTCCGCACAAATCGAGATCAGGAAACTGTCGGAGGCCAAGCCCG
>JAPHUU010000408.1 GCA_026193555.1 Rhodanobacter sp. | reverse complement strand
TCCTTCTTCATGTTGCGCATGCCACCGCCGGATTTCAGGTTCAGGCCGCCGGTGTCGAAGCACACACCCTTGCCGACCACCACCAGCTTCGGAGCGGATGCCTTGCCCCACACCAGCTCGACCAGCCGCGGCGCACGGTGACTGGCGCGGCCGACCGCGTGAATGGTGGGAAAGTTGGCCTTCAGCAGTTCGTCGCCGACCCACTCGCGCACCTTCGCCTTGTGCCGTTTGCCCAGCTGCCGGATCGCATCGGCCAGCTGCTTCGGCCCCATGTCCTCGGTCGGGGTGTTGACCAGGTCGCGTACCTGGGCGGTGGCCTCCACCAGCGGCGCCAGCTGCTGCAGGTCGGCGGCGGGCACGGCCAGTCGCGCCGGCGCGCGCTTGGCCCGGCGGTAGCGGTTGAATTGATAGGCGCCCAGCGCCCAGCCCAGCGCCGCCTGCAGCGGATCGGGCAGCACGCCCTCGGCAGCGAGGTGGTAGGTCGCTTCAGGCAGCGCACAGGGCAGGGCGGCCAGCGCGCCGAGGGCGTCGTTCGCATCGACCCCCACCAGCACGCGCACCAGCTTGCCGCCGGCATCGGCCAGCAGCGCGAACGTGCCGGCGGCGGCGGTGAAGCCGCTGTCGGCCAGCCAACGCCGTTGCGCCGCACTGAGGCGGCGGCGGGTGGCCGCGTAATGGGCGGCGTCGGTGGTCTCGACGGCGATGCTGTGGCGGGCACCGGACTGGCGTTCGATCAAGGCGGGCATGCGGGCTTCTCGCGGCGGGCGGCAGACCGCCAATGATGCGCGTTTTGCCGCTGCCTGGCCACGCCGTTTCCTATCGCGCGTCGAGCCAGTCGGCCAGCGCGGTCATGTCCGGCAGATCCAGGTCCGGTGGTGATCCCAGCCGGTCCGGCCAGGGCTGGTTGCGGCGATTGAGCCACGCGGTGCGCAGGCCCGCATCGCGTGCGCCCACCACATCCAGCAGCGGATCGTCGCCGACGTGCAGGATTTCCGCAGGCGGCACGCCGAGCCGTTCGGCCGCCGCCAGAAAGATGCGTTGATCGGGTTTGGCGGCGCCGGCATCGCGTGCGCAGACATGATGGTCGAAGTGAGCCCGGATGCCGATCCGCTCCAGGTCGGCGTTGCCATTGGTCAGGCTCGCCAGCGGCCGGCGCGCGTTGATGCGCCGCAATGCCGGCAGACTGTCGGGATACAGCTCCACCCGGTTGCGTGCCGCGAAGTAGATTTCCCACAGGACATCGACCGGCGCCGCCTCGATGCCGCAGGCGGTAAAGGCCTGTTGCAGGGTCAGCTGGCGCTGGGTCGCGAAGTCATGCGCCAGATCCGGTCGTTCGGCGGCGATGCGGGCGCGCAACGCGCGCATGGCGCTGACCGGCCAGGTGCGGGCGACTGCGGGGTGATGTCGTTGCAGATAGTCGTCGACCGCCTGGTCGGCACGCTCGAGCGCCGGCAGCACCGGCCACAGAGTGTCGTCCAGATCCAGCGTGACGGCGAGGATCCGCACCTCGCGCGACTCAGTCGCCGCCGAGGCGCAGCCACTGCCCCGGCTTGACGTGATCGCTCTTCAGATGGTTCCAGTGGCGCAACTGGCTCACGGCGATGGCATGCTGGCTGGCGATCGAAGACAGGGTGTCACCCTTGACCACCCGGTAGCTCTTGCCGTCGCTGGCGCCGGCCCGATGATGCGTCCCGGCGCGCCCGGCATTGCGGCGTTCCAGCGCGATCCGCGCGGCCAGCGTGCGCGGCGAGGTGGGGGCGATCGCGGCGCGCGAAGCATAGGTCGCGCCGGGCGCGGAAATCGGGGTCGGTCCCGGAGCGAGTCGGTTGGCGTGGGCACCGACCTCGGCAAGGATGCGGCTGCGCCGCGCAGCATCCGTCGAGACCAGGCCGATGCCGTCCTGATAGGGCAGCACTGAATGGCGGCGCAGCACCGCGCGGCCCTGCGCACCCTGCAGGAAATCGACGAAGGCCTGGGCAGCGGCGGCATGCGGGCTGCGCGGGTTGGTCACCAGGTACAGCGGGGCGTACAGCGGATAGCTGCCGTCGGCGATATTCGCCGCGGTCGGTGCGGTGCCATTGATCGCCACCGCCCTCAACCTGGCCTTGCCGTGGACATCCGACAGCGTGGCGGCGCCCATGCCGTTCGGACTGAGCGCGACGCCTTCCTCCAGCTTGCGCATGTTGACGTACAACCGCGGCGCCGCGACCGGCTGGTTGCCGCGGCCGAACAGCAGCTGGCGCAGGCTGTATTCCACGCCATCGCCGGGACTGGCCACCGCGTACACGTCGATCGGTGCGTTGCTGCCACCGAGCTGGCTCCAGTTGGTGATCCTGCCGTAGTAGATGTCGTGCACCTGCTTCAGACTGAGGCTGTGCACGTGGTTGGAGGCATTGGTGACGATCACCAGTGCGTCCCATGCCACCGGGGTGAAGGTGAGGTTCGCGTCCTCGGCACTGCCGTCGCTGCCGCGTGCGCTGCCGGCCAGATCGGCCGCGCCGCTGGCCAGCGCGTCGATGCCCGAGGCGGTGTTGAACGGTTGCAGTTCGATGTGACCGTGACCGGACCGCTCCCACGCTCGCGCCACATCGTTGACAACCGCTTGTGCCGTCGCCACGTCGCCACGCCAGATCAGGGTGGGGCCCTTGGCCGTCGCAGCGGACCTGGCGCGGTGATGGGTTTTGGCCAGCGTCGGGGTGGCGATGCATGCCCCGAGCAGGGCGACGGACAGCAGGCGGGCAAGGCGTAACGACATGATGGTGGGAAACCTCGATGGTGCGTGGGTAATGACGTGCGATGTCGCGCGATGCGCGCCAGGGATCGAGTGAAAGCTTATTTCATCGGCCTGAACCTGAAACATCAAGCGGTTTCAGGCCTTTGCATCGCGCCAGCGCGCCAAGCTGTGAGCCCGCGCACGCCGCACTGGCGACGTGACGCACGCTGCCGCGACGCTAATCGACGACCACGTTGTGTGACCCCTGCGCATCGGCGACCACCAGCACCAATGGCTGTGGTTGCACCCCGGCCAGTCCGCGCAGCATGCGCAGGCTGGTGATGCGCTGATTGCCCACGCCGATCAGGATGTCGCCGGTGCCCAGTCCGGCTATCGCGGCGCG
>JAPHUU010000157.1 GCA_026193555.1 Rhodanobacter sp. | reverse complement strand
TCGCCATGTCGTTGCCGCTGAAAATCCGTCGCCTTGGTCGCCAGCCATATGAGCCGGTATGGCGGGCGATGAGCGCATTCACCGACAACCGCGTGGCGGACACCGTCGATGAGCTGTGGCTGCTGGAACACGATCCGGTATTCACCCTTGGCCAGGCCGGCAAGATGGAGCACGTGCTGGCGCCCGGCGACATCCCCGTAGTGCCGGTGGACCGCGGTGGCCAGGTGACCTACCACGGCCCCGGCCAGATCGTCGGCTATCCGCTGATCGACCTGCGCCGCGTTGGCGTGGGGGTGCGTGAACTGGTGCACCGGATCGAGCAGTCGATCATCGACACCGTGGCGCACTGGAACGTCGCCGCCGTGCGCCGCGAAGGTGCGCCGGGCGTCTACGTGGCGGACGCCAAGGTGGCCGCGCTGGGACTGCGGGTACGACGTGGCTGCAGTTTCCACGGGCTGGCCTTCAACGTGAACATGGATCTGCAGCCGTTTCACCGCATCAACCCCTGCGGTTACAAGGGTTTGGAGGTCACGCAAATGGTAGACTTGGGTGGTCCGTCGCGACTGGCGGACGTCGAGGAGGTGCTGATCGGCGAGTTCTGCCGCCAGTTCGACTTCGATCCCGTGCCAGCCGCCCCCGTCCTACCTGAACTCCCCGCTCGTGCAGCGGTCTAGGCTTTGCAGATGAGCGATAACTCCGCCACTCCATCCATGAGCATTCCGATCAGCGTCGTCACCGGCGTTGCAGAGAAGCCGTTGCCCGACAAGCAAGTCGGCAACGACAAGATCGCGCTGAACCGGGCCGGGTTCGATACGGCGGTGCCGACGCTGCGCAAGCCGTCGTGGATCCGCGTGCGGCTTCCGGCGGGCAATGCCGTGCAGCAGCTGAAGGCCCGACTGCGCGACAATGCGCTGGTCACGGTGTGCGAAGAGGCCTCCTGCCCGAACATCCACGAGTGCTTCAGCAAGGGCACGGCCACGTTCATGATTCTGGGCGAGGTGTGTACCCGCCGCTGCTCGTTCTGCGATGTGGCGCATGGTCGCCCGCAGCCGCCCGATCCGCTGGAGCCGGCGCGACTGGCGCAGACCATCGCCGACATGCAGTTGAAATACGTGGTGATCACCTCGGTCGATCGTGACGACCTGCGTGACGGTGGCGCCGAGCATTTCGCCAGCTGCATTCGTGCGGTGCGCCATGCCAGCCCCAACATCAAGATCGAGATCCTCACCCCCGACTTCCGCGGCAAGGGTCGCATGGAGCGCGCGCTCGAGGTGCTGAAGGACTTTCCGCCGGACATCTTCAACCACAATCTTGAAACCGTGCCCCATCTGTACCGTGAAGTGCGTCCCGGCGCCGACTACCAATGGTCGCTGGATCTGCTCAAGCGCTTCAAGGCGCAGCACCCGCAGGTGCCGACCAAGTCCGGCGTCATGCTGGGCCTGGGCGAGACACACGAGCAGGTGCTCGAGACGATGCGCGACCTGCGCGCGCACGACGTCGAGATGATCACCATCGGTCAGTATCTGCAGCCCACGCCGCACCACCATCCGGTGACGCGCTACTGGACTCCGGAAGAATTTGAGGCGCTGCGTGAGGCCGGTGAGGCGATGGGTTTCCATCATGTCGCCTCCGGTCCGCTGGTGCGTTCGTCCTATCACGCCGACCTGCAGGCCCATGCAGCCGGCGTCACCGAGTCCGTCTGAGAGAACCCATGAAATTCCGTCCCCTGCTGATCCTGCTGCTCGCTCTCACCGTCACTGGCACCTATGCGCAGTCGGCGGTCGACCAGGCTGCCGGCAACCAGCATCGCAAGGCATCCGTGTGGCCGCTGCAGCCGACGCCTTCCGAGGCGCAGGCGGCGCAGCTTTCGGCGCGCTTCCTGACCCGCTTCCACTACGACGCGCAGCCGCTCGACGACGCGATGTCGGCACGCATCTACAAAGCCTATTTCAAGTTGCTGGACGGCGAGAAGGTGTTCTTCACCCAGGCCGACATGGACAAGTTCGCGCCACTGAAGACGCGGCTGGACGATGCCATCTGGAACCAGGACCTGTCCGCGCCGTTCGCCGTGTTCGATCTCTACGTGCAGCGTGCGGTCGGACGCATGACCTTTGCGCGCGAGCTGCTGAAGAAGGGCTTCGATTTTTCCAAGGACGAGAGCTACACCTTCGATCGCAAGAAAGCGGACTGGCCCAGGGATCAGGCCGCGATCGACGACCTGTGGCGCATGCGCACCAAGAATGACTGGTTGCGGCTGAAGCTGGCCGGCAAGAGCGATGCGGATATCCGCAAGACGCTGGACAAGCGCTACACCGGGTACATCGAACGGGTCAGGCAGCTGGACAGCCAGGACGCCTTCCAGACCTTCATGACCGCCTACGCCGAAACCACCGACCCGCACACCGATTACCTCGGCCCGCGTGCCGCGGAGAATTTCGATATCGCGATGAAGCTGTCGCTGGAAGGCATTGGTGCCCAGCTGCAGTCGCGTGATGACTACACGATGATCGCCAAGCTGATACCGGGTGGTCCGGCGATCAAGTCGGGCAAGTTCAAGCCCGGTGCGCGCATTCTCGCCGTGGGTCAGGGCGCGAGCGGTCCGCTGGTGGATGTGGTGGGCTGGCGTATCGACGATGTGACCGCGTTGATTCGTGGCAAGAAGGGCACGGTTGTGAGGCTGGAGATTCTTCCGCCCGATGTGGGGCAGGACGGCAAGCATGAGCTGGTCACCCTGGTGCGCGACAAGATCAAACTCGAAGATGCCGCGGCGAGCAAGAAGATCATCGAGATCAAGGATGGCGATGTCACCCGCAAGATCGGCGTGATCGACCTGCCCTCGTTCTATTCCGATTTCGGCGCCCGCAGCGAAGGTGACAAGAACTACAGGAGCACCACCCGTGATGTCGCCAAGCTGCTGGGTGAATTGAAGCTGGCCGGGGTGCAGGGCGTGATCGTGGACCTGCGCAACAATGGCGGTGGCTCGCTGGCCGAAGCCGATTCGATGACCGGCCTGTTCATCGACAAGGGGCCGGTGGTGCAAGTGCGCACGGCCGGTGGCGAGGTTCAGGTGCAAGGTGACGACCAGCCCGGCATGGCATGGAGCGGTCCGATGGCGGTGCTGGTCAACCGCGGTTCGGCGTCGGCCTCGGAAATCTTCGCCGCGGCGATTCAGGACTATCATCGTGGCCTGATCATCGGCGAACCGACCTTCGGCAAGGGCACCGTGCAGAACCTGGTCGACCTGGACCGCTTCGGCCAGAGCGACAGCGAAAAGCCCCAGCTGGGCGAACTGAAGATGACGATCCAGGAGTTCTTCCGCATCAATGGCGGCTCCACCCAACTCAAGGGTGTGACTCCGGACATGGAGTATCCAAAGAACGGCGACGACAAGGATTTTGGCGAGTCGACCTATGACAATGCCCTGAAGTGGACCCAGATCGCGCCCGCCGACTACAAGCCGGTAGCCAATCTCAACGCCTATCTGCCACAGCTGGCGCGCATGCACAGAGAGCGCGTGGCGAAGTCGCCGGCGTGGAAGCTGATGCTGGACGAGCTGTCGCAATACAAGCTGATGCGCGACAAGACCTCGATCTCGCTGAATTTTGCCGCCCGCGAGGCCGAGCGCAAGCAGCTCGATGCCATCCAGGCCGGGTTCCGTGCCCGCCACAAGGCGATCGATGGCAGTGACGCGCTGGCCAGCGACGAGGCGAGCAGTCTGGATGACGGATTGAACGCGAACGAACGCAGCCTGAAAAGCGAGCTGAAGCAGGAAAGCGACGCCAAGAAGGCCAAGGATGTCGAGCTCAACGAAACCGCACACGTGCTGTTCGATGCCGTCGGTTTGATTGAGGCCGACCCGAAGCTGGCGACCGAGGTGTTGCCTTACGGCGGGAAACCGACGGCATCGGTGGCGGTGGCGAGGCACTCCACTGCCGGCATGGTGCCGGACCCCATTCACGGGCACTGAATCATTGCGGCAAGAAAAAGGCAGCGCATTTGCGCTGCCTTTTTCTTGCCGTTGCCTGATTGCAAGATGCAGGCGGTTGATCATCCAGACACACGGATCGCCTTGCGGCGATCCGTGTGTCCTTCATCCCCGAGGGGATCAGAACTTCATGCTGGCTTGCACGTACATGAAGCGGCTGGGGGTGTCATAGGTCGACGCGTCGTAGCCGTTCAGCGAGCACGAGACACAGATCGGCGGCTGCTTGTTCCACAGGTTGTTGATGCCGGCGGTCAGCGTCATGTCCAGGCTGGTCGGCAGCTTCCAGCTGGCGCGAATGTCCTGATACACCGCTGCGCCCAGGTAGTGCGTGCCATTCGGGCGGGTCGGCGTGATCTCGTTGGGGTGGTTGCAGATCGCGTAACCGGCCGCTGCCGCGCAGTCCTCCTTCAGGCTGCTCAGGTAGCGGAACTTGTAGTCAACGTTCCATGCGTTGTACGACCATCCGAAATCCAGGTTGGAGGTCAGCCGCGGAATGGCGCTGTCGTTCAGCTCCAGGCCGACGCTGCGCGGCTCGATGTTGCCGGCCTTGTTGCCGGCCTTGTACTTGGCCACATAGGTGCTCTGCCAGTTCGCGCTGAACACGCCGATGCCCGACTCCGGCCCACGCCAGTTCGCGCCGAAGTCCCAGCCGTTGGTATCGACCGTGCCGAGATTCTGCAAGGTGGCGTCGAAGCCATCGATGTTGCCGGTGGGGTTGCGATGGATGCCGGTGCAGAACACCGAAGTGAGACTGCCACTATCCACGCAGCGGTTGAGCTTGGTCTGCGCATCCAGGGCCTGGATCGCATTGTCGATCCTGACCTTGTAGTAGCCGACGGTGAGGTCGAGCCTGCTGGCCCAGCCGGTATTGGTGGCCCAGCTCGGGCTGTATACCGCACCGGCGGTCAGGCTGCGCGAGGTTTCCGGCTGCAGACTGGCGTTGCCGCCGGTGCGCACCGAAATCTGCGGGTTCGGCTGGGTGTAACCGGCCGGCACGCCCAGCGCCGAGCAGTTGGCGGACGTGACGCCGGAGCAGGGATCCTGCAGGGAGGCATCGAAGCGCGCCGGAGAACCGTACAGCTCGCCGATCGACGGTGCGCGGAAGCCCTGGGCCAGGGTGCTGCGCAAGGTCAGGTCATCGAACACCTGCCAGCGCAGGCCCAGCTTGCTGTTGGTGGTGCCGCCGAAGGTGGAGTAGTCCGAGTAGCGGGTGGCGGCGGACAGGTCCAGCGCCTTGACGCCCGGCAGATCCTTGAGGAGCGGCGCATTCAGTTCCAGGTAGTACTCGTTGATCGAGTAGCTGCCCGAGGTCGGCAACGACGGCACGCCGTTGGACTCGCCGGCGACCACGACGGCATCGGGCTGGTAGGAACCGCGATAGTTGCGATGCTCGAAACCGGAGGCGAAATTCAGCGCGCCGGCCGGCAGGTCGAACAGGTTGCCGGACAGGTTGGCGGTCTCCAGGTTCAGCTTGTTCTCGCTGGTATCGTGCTCGATGTACTGGATGTACTGCAGCATCGCCGGGGTGAGCGTGCCCGGGCCACCGAACAGGTTCAGCGGCACGCAGCTGCCGGTGCAGTTGGCCAGCGGGCCGAGTCCGCGCTGGATGTGCGCGATGTTGTAGGTGCCGTGGACGGTCTGGGTGGCCTTGTTGTCGCCGTTGGCGAGGTTCACGTCCCAGTAGAAATCACGCTCGCCGACGCTGAAGCTGCCTTCCAGGCCGGTCGCGAAGTAGGTGGTGTCCACATTTTGCGTGAAGATGCGCGGGCCGCCCTCGATCGGGCGACGGCCGATCAGAACCATGTCGCCGGGAACGGGATTTGCGCTGGGAATGGGGTTGAGCGTGAAGCCGAACGGGTTGTACGGATTGGTGACATCCACCCCGACGCTGTCGGCCAGACCGCCGGT
>JAPHUU010000086.1 GCA_026193555.1 Rhodanobacter sp. | reverse complement strand
TCCCCATGGATGGTCGGGTCGACAGGAACCGCCGTATGCGGAACCGCACGTACGGTGGTGTGGGAGGGGGCCGGAGGATTCCGGCTCCCTACCCGATGCTCGGTCGCGATCGCCGTGGGTCCTCGCAGCCGTGAGCCTGCCGATGCGGCCAAAAGAAAACCCGCCACTGGGGCGGGTTTTCTCGGGGCGGCGATCGATTACTTGATCTTGCCTTCCTTGTACATCACGTGCTTGCGCACGACCGGATCGTATTTCTTGAACTCGAACTTTTCCGGCGTGTTCTTTTTGTTCTTCTGAGTGGTGTAGAAGTGGCCGGTGCCGGCCGTAGAGATCATGCGGATCTTGTCTTGTGTCTTGTTAGCCATGGCTCAATCCTCAGACCTTGTCGCCGCGGGCGCGCATCTCGGCAATCACGGCTTCGATGCCATTCTTGTCGATCGTGCGCAGGGCGTTGTTGGACACACGCAGCTTGATCCAGCGGTTCTCGCTGGCAACCCAGAAGCGACGCTCATGCAGGTTGGGCAACCAGCGGCGACGGGTACGGTTGTTGGCGTGCGAGACGTTGTTGCCGCTCATCACACCTTTACCGGTAACTTGACATACACGGGCCATGACGACCTCCATAGAATGGCTTGATACAAGCCGTGATTGTCGCCCGTTAGCCAGGGCGACATCGGCCCAGCGGCGCTGTGCGCCACGCGATGCCGGAGGTTGTTGCCAGCGCTTGATCGTGAGGTCCGCATCGCGTGGCGGACTGCCCGTAGCTACCGGGTCGACATGGGCGAGCCGTGCATTCTCGCAGGAAAACAGTTGGCTACGCAATCTTTCGGACTCGATCCACTGTCGGCAGGCGTGCGCGCGGCAGGGATGTATGGAACAATCGACCTCTTTTTTTGACGCGACAAGACTCGAGGACTCCCCATGGCAGAAGTGATCGCCAACAACCAGCCCGATGGCCAGGCCAGTCAGCCGCAGCTGGTGCTGCAGAAGATCTACGTGAAGGACGTCTCCTTCGAGGCGCCCAATGCGCCGCAGATCTTCCACGAAATCGACGAGACCGAGCAGCCGCAGGTGCAGCTGAATCTGGGCCAGAAGGCGACCGATATCGGCAACAGCCTTTACGAAGTGGTGCTCAGCCTCACGCTTACCTGCACGGTCGGAGAGCGCACCGCCTATCTGGCGGAAGTGGAACAGGCAGGGCTGTTCGGCATAGCCGGCTTCAGCGAGGCCGATCATGCCGGCATCATCGGCAGCTACTGCCCGAACCTGCTGTTTCCGTATGCGCGCCAGGTGATCTCCTCGCTGGTGCTTGAAGGTGGCTTCCCGCCGTTCCTGTTGCAGCCGATCAACTTCGATGCGCTGTTCGCCGAACAGCAGCGTCGCATGATGGGTGGTGACGAGCCCCCGGCTACGCTCAATAGCTGAGTAAGCCGACATGGCTGATTGTCCGACCCTGGCCATCCTCGGTGCCGGCTCCTGGGGTACCGCGCTGGCGGCGTTGACCGCCCGCAATGGGGTGCCGACCCGGTTGTGGGGGCGTGATCCGCAGGCGCTGGCGGCGATGGCACAGGGGCGCCGCAACCGGCGCTATCTGCCGGACATCGAGCTGCCGTCCGAACTGGTCTACGAAAGTGATCTGGCCACCGCCGTGCGCGGTGCCGGGATCGTGTTGATCGTGGTGCCCAGCCATGCGTTTGCCGCGATGCTGGATGCGCTGGTGCCGTTGCTGGATGCCGGCACCGCGATCGCCTGGGCGACCAAGGGCTTCGAGCCGGGCACCGGACGTTTCCTGCACGAACTGGTGGCCGAGCGGTTGCCGGGTCGCGCCACCGCAGTGGTCACCGGGCCGTCGTTTGCGCGCGAGGTGGCCGCCGGGCTGCCCAGTGCCGTGACCGTGCACTCGGACGACGCTGCGTTCGCGCAGCGGCTGGCCGGTCTGTTGCACGCGCCGAACCTGCGTGCCTATTCCGGCGGCGATGTGCTCGGTGCCGAGTTGGGCGGCGCGATGAAGAACGTGCTGGCGGTGGCCACCGGCATTGCCGACGGCATGGAGCTGGGCCTGAATGCCCGTGCCGGCCTGATCACCCGGGGCATGAACGAGATGCTGCGCCTCGGCGTGGCGCTGGGCGCGCGGCCGGAGACCTTGATCGGTCTGTCCGGCCTGGGTGACCTGGTGCTGACCTGCACCGGCGATCTGTCGCGCAACCGCCGGCTCGGCCTGGCGCTCGGGCGCGGGGTGGCGATCGACGAGGCGCTGCGCCAGATCGGCCAGGTGGTCGAGAGCATCCTCACCGCCGACGAAATAGTCCGGCTGGCGGACAAGCACGGACTGGAGCTGCCGATCAGCGCCGGCGTACATGCCGTGCTGCACGGCGAGGTGACGCCGGTCGATGCCCTCAAGGCGCTGATGGCGCGCGAGCAGAAGCCGGAATATCCCCACGGATTGTTCGGCACCGCGTGAATCGGTTGCCGGCGCCTGCATGCGCCATGCCGCCTGCATCCGCCATCCGCTGCTAAGCTCAATGTTTTGGTTGTCGCCACGGATCGCATGCGCATGCAGCAACCGGACGAGAAACAGCGCGTCAGCAAGCCCTCACCCGGTGACGAGGAAAGCTTGCCGCAGGTGTGGCGGCGACTGCTGGCTACGCCCAAAGCCGCGCCTGCCGACGACCATGGCGTGCTCGGCTTCTTTCTGGAGTTGATGCCGGAAGAGGGCGCCGGATTCGCCCGGCTGGACGTCGCGCCGGTGCTGTTCAGTCAGGCGGAGCACGGACGCTACGTGCGCCCGGTGCCGCTGGACAGCCGGCACATCTCTCAATCAGCGCTGCCACCGCACGAACAGCGGCTGGCCGCCACCATGCTCGGCTTGCCGCAGAGCGTGCGCAAGGGTCGCAGCTACGCCCATCTCGGCGGCCACGTCGGCGATACCCTGCTGGCCGAAATTCTCGACACCGCGCCGTGTTTTCTCGGCGGCGCAGCCGGCTTGCGCTTGTCGCGCGGCAAGTCGCACCAGCTCAACTGGCACTGGCAGATGGAACCGGACGGCAGCCAGCGGCTGATGCCGCTGTTGCCGCACAGTCAACGTCTGCTGCGCATCGATGCACTGTGGTACCTCGATGCCGAACGCGCCACGCTGGGCTTGCTCGAAGCACCCGCCGAGGAGATTGGCTGGCTGGAGCTGCCGCCGCTCAAGCACGAACACGGTCGCCGACTGGCCAGTCGGTTGCCGGGCAGCCGGCTGGCGACGCGGCTGCCGCTGCCGCACGTGTTCGGCGAGGTGCGTCGCTCCGAGCTGGCGCCGAAACCGGTGCTGACCCTGCACGCGCTGACTCGGCACGCGCGGCTGGCCGCCGGCACGCCGCCGCTGGGTTACGGGCGGCTGGCGTTCGACTATGCCGGCGAGCGCCTGCCGGGCCGCGGCGGCGAGCCACTGGTGCGGCGTGTGCGCAACGGTCAGCTGGTCGAGATCATCCGCCGCCGCGCCGACGAGCTCTCCGCGATGGAGCAGCTGGAGCGCGCTGGTCTGACCCCGGGCGTGGATACCGAGGGCCTGCCGTGGGATGTCGCCGACACCCTGCCCGAGGACGCCTGGCTGTTTCCCGGCGCCGGCTACGCGGGTGCGCTGGAGGTCAATACGCCGGCCCGCTGGCTGGCATTGCGGCCCAAGCTGGAGGAGGAAAATTTCCAGGTGGAGTACGCGCCGAGCTTTCCGTTCGAGGTACTCGATGGTCCGGTGTGTTGGTATGGCCAGGCCATGGAGGACCATGACGACCACGCGTTCGATCTGGAAATCGGCATCGAGCTCGACGGCCAGCGGCACAACCTGCTGCCGGCGGTGGCGCAGGCATTGGCCGAGCATCAGTTGAGCCTGAGCCCGGCACCGAACGAACCGGAAGACGCGGTGTGGTATGCCCCGGTCGATGCGCGTCGCCGCGTGCCGGTACGGCTGAAGGAGCTGCGCGGGCTGCTGGCGCCGCTGGCCGAATATCTGGAGAAGCCGCGCCGGAAGAAGCTGCACCTGCCGCGGGTGCAGGCGGGGCGGCTGGAGGAACTGCTGGCGGCGATGCCGGGCAGCGGCACGCTGGAGGCACCGGACCAGCTGCGCGGCTTCACCGCGCGGCTGCGCGATGCCGCCGAGCGTGCCAGCGACGCGGTGCCCGAAGGCCTGACGGTGGAGCTGCGCCCCTACCAGCGCGAGGGCCTGCGCTGGTTGAACGCGCTGGCCGAAGCCGGGGTCGGTGGTGTGCTCGCCGACGACATGGGGCTGGGCAAGACGCTGCAGATGATCACCCACCTGATGTCGCTGAAGCAGGGCGGCGCGCTGACCCAGCCCGCGCTGATCGTGGTGCCGACCAGCCTG
>JAPHUU010000109.1 GCA_026193555.1 Rhodanobacter sp. | reverse complement strand
CAGGGGCGGATTTGGGCTGCTCGTTCATGCCGGCAATGCTACAGCAAGGCAGTCGGCTGAATTAAGTACCGCGCTTCTTGCGGTTGCCTCCTCTCCCCTCTGGGGGGAGGAGGCAATCCATCAGATCGTTGGCTTGCCGCCGTCCTTGTAGACCATGCCATCCTTCATCACGAAGCTGACCCGCTGCATTGCGGTGATGTCGTCCAGCGGGTTGCCCGGCACCGCGATCACGTCGGCGCGGCGACCGATCGCGATCTGGCCCAGCTGCTTCGACTTGTGCAGCAGCTCGGCGGCATGTGTGGTGGCGGCCTGCAGCACGAACATCGGCGGCATGCCGGCATCGACCATGTACTTGAACTCCTTCCCGTTCTGGCCGTGCGGGTAGACCGCGGCATCGGTGCCGAAGGCGATCTTCACGCCGGCCTTGTAGGCACGGCCGGCAGTGGCCTGGATGATCGGGCCGACCAGCTTCGCCTTCACCGCGACCTGCGGCGGGTAGTAGCCGGGCTTCTGTGCCATCTCCTCGACGTACTTGCCGGCGATGATGGTGGGCACGTACCAGGTGCCGTGCTCCTTCATCAGCTTCATGTCCTGGGCGTCCATGAAGGTGCCGTGCTCGATCGAATCGACCCCGCCGATCACCGCCCGACGGATCGCCTCGGCGCCATGCGCATGGGCCGCCACGGTGAAACCGTAGTCGTGCGCGGCGGCCACCACGGCCTTGATCTCCTCGATCGTCATCTGCGGGTTGTCGGCGCTGGCGCTTTCATCCAGCACGCCGCCGGAGGGCATGATCTTGATCAGGTCGTCGCCGTCCTTGTAATGCTGACGCACCGCCTTCCAGGCGTCCTCGGGGCTGTTGATGATGCCGTCCTTCGGACCGGGGTCGCCGGCCAGATCCTGGCGGTAGCCATCGGTCGGGTCGGCATGGCCCCCGGTCGAGCCGATCGGCACGCCGGCGGTGAAGATGCGCGGCCCGGGCACGATGCCGGCATTGATCGCGTTGCGCAGGGCCACCGAATCATTCTTCTGGTCGCCCACGTTGCGCACGGCGGTGAACCCGGCCAGCAGCGTGCGCCTGGCATAAACGGTGGAGCGGATCGCGTAGTCGGCGATGTTCAGGCGGAACTGGTCGGAGTAGCCGGTGGGGCTCGTCTCGTCGGTCAGGTGCGTGTGGGCGTCGATCAGGCCCGGCAGGCAGGTCTGATCGGCGAGGTCGTGATACTGGAACGAGCCGCCGGCGCTCTTCGCTGCGGCCTGATAGGGCGCCGGATCGACCGCGCCGGCCTGGATCTGCTTGACCCGACCGTCTTCGACGATCAGCGTGGTCTGGCCCAGCAGCTTGCCGGCGACCGGATCGATCAGGTGCGCGCAGCGCAGCACGCTGACGTCGTGGACGGTGGCGGGGTGGTCTTCGGCGTGCGTGGCGGCGGGCAGCGCGAATGCGGCAAGGATGGCAAAGGCTAGGCGTGCGGTCATGGAGGGTCCCCTGAGGTGAACGGTGATCCTAGGCCTGTCGGCGGTGGCGTGTCACCCCCACCGGTCGAACCCGGCGTTGAAGGCTAGGGCAACTGGGATTCATGCGGTGCCGGTGTCCGCCCTGGCTCGCTGTTGGTCACCTTGATCGAATCGGACGCCTCGTGTGCGTTGTTGTGCTGCGCGACATCGACATGGTGAGCGCCGGCCTCGATAGCGTCGTCGATCGGCACGCTGTCGCGGTGATCCTTGTCGACATCGTCGCTGCCGGTGATCTTCAGGATCGAGTGACGCATCTCGCGCGACAGGATCACCCGCGCATCGCGCACCATGTCCTCCAGCGTGCTGTCATAGTCGAGCTTGCCGTTGTCGTCGGTCCACACCACGCGCCGCTCGCGCAGCTTCTGGATGAAGCCGCGGAATAGTGCCTTGTCGAAGAATTCCGGTGCGGACAGCTCGTTGAGCAGGCTGAGGCGCTGTGCGGTGAGCGTGCACGCGGTCTCCAGCTCGGCGGCGCTGAGCGTGTGCGGACCGTTCTTGGCCAGTGCGGCGAGGGTGATGTAGTAGCGCTCGAACGCCTGGATCAGGCTGCGCGCGATGATCTTGAGCTGGTAGGCCCCGTCTTCCTGGCCGGGGCTGCGTTCGAGTATGCGGCCATCGTTGCTGGATTCGAGCAGGCCGCTGCGCACGAAGAAGTCGATGGTCGCCTGCAGCTGGGCCTCGAAGCCCTGGTCATCCCATGGCAGGAACAGCTCGCCCTGGATGTACGGGTAGATGATCCTGCCCAGGCGCAGGATCGAGGCGCGCGTCATGCGCCGGTTGTTGAGGAAGCAGCAGGCCGCCCACGCCGCGGTGGCGGTGAGGTGCAGCACGTTGTTGCGGAAATAGCTGAGCAGCACAGCCTCCTCGTCGGTGACGTTCAACACGTCGCCCAGCGGGTGCCGGATGCGCTGGATCCAGCCCATCTGTTCGCCGTAGGCGATGATCGAGGCCGGATTCATCGGGGTCAGCGTGATGCGATCGGAATAGGGCAGGTCCTCCAGCAACGCCTTGGTCAGGGCCAGCTGCGCCAGCAGGTCGCTCTCGGCCATCGCGTGCTTGGGCGTGGCCAGCAGGGCGAGTGCCAGCAAGTTGATCGGATTGACGTCGGCGGCACGATTGATATTGATCTGGATCCGCTCGGCGAGCTGGTCGATCACGGCGCGCAACCATTCCGGCTT
>JAPHUU010000043.1 GCA_026193555.1 Rhodanobacter sp. | reverse complement strand
GTCGGCTGGGATGTCGAGCTGGATGGGCTGTGCGGTGCGCCGCCGGTGAACGTGGTCACCTGCGCCGAATCGCATGTCACGATCGACGTCGCGATGCGCTACCTCGGCTTCGGCACGCGCAGGATCCGGCGCGTGGAATCGGATGCGTCGGGGCGCATGCGTGTGGATCAACTGCGCGCGCTGCTGGCGACGCTGGACGGTCCGACGATCATCTGCGCCCAGGCCGGCAACGTGAATACCGGAGCCTTTGACCCGTTGCGCGAGATCGCGTCGGCGGCCAGCGAGCACGGCGCGTGGCTGCACGTGGATGGTGCATTCGGTCTGTGGGCGCGGACGAGCAGGGTTCACGCCGCGCTGGCCGATGGCATCGAGCTGGCCGATTCCTGGGCCACCGATGCGCACAAATGGCTGAACGTGCCCTACGACTGTGGCGCGGCCATCGTCCGTCATGCCGAAGATCACTGCGCGGCGATGACCGCACACGCCGCCTACCTGATCCAGACTGCGGGGGCGGAGCGCGATGCGGTGGACTGGGTGCCGGAGTTCTCGCGCCGCGCCCGCGGTGTTCCTGTCTATGCCACGCTCCGCACGCTGGGGCATGAGGGGGTGGCTGAGCTGGTGGATCGGTGCTGTGCCAGGGCGCGCCAGATTGCCGGGATCCTTGCCATCGAACAGGGCGTGCAGATCCTCAACGAGGTGGAGCTGAATCAGGTGCTGGTCCGCTTCGGCGATGACGACGAAACGACCCGGGCGGTGGTGACCGCCGTACAGCACGAGGGCACCTGCTGGCTCAGTGGCACGAGCTGGCACGGCATGGCCGCGATGCGCATCTCGGTTTCCAACTGGGCGACGTCGGAGCAGGACGCCGCCAGCAGCGCCGCCGCCATCATCCGGGTGTTCCGGACCTTGGGCGGGTCCTGAGCGGCAAGATCGGCGGCCTGTCGGGTTCGCTGCGGGTCGCCTGCAAGCGGTCCTGATCGCTGGCGCCCGCACCTTCCCGCGGCGGATACGGCGGCTTCAATTCCATGACCCCCGGCCCTACACTGCGGTCTTCCGAACGCAACGTGGGGGCGTCATGCGCAAGATACTGAAGTGGCTGGGCCGGCTGGCCGCCGTTGTGATGGCGATGGTGCTGGTGGTGCTTGCCGCGGCCTACGGATTGAGTGCGTGGCGCATGGCCAGGGTCTACAGGATCGACCCGCCAGTGCCTGTGGTGCCCAACGACGCTGCCGCCATCGCGCGGGGTGACCATGTGGCGTCCATCCGCGGCTGCAAGGACTGCCATGGCCAAGACCTCGGCAGCGCCACCTTCATCAACGATCCGCTGGTAGCGCGCCTGTCCGGCACCAATCTCACGCCCGGTGGTCCCGGCGGCAAGCTGAGCAACGTGGATCTGGTCCGCGCCATCCGTCATGGTGTGGCGCCGGACGGGCGGTCCTTGTTGTTCATGCCGGCGCAGGAGTTCAGTCACCTCAGCGATGAGGACGTCGGCGACTTGCTGGCCTACCTGCACAGCATACCGGCGGTCAATCGAACGCCGCCCGCCAATCGTGTCGGGCCGTTGGGGCGCGTGCTGTTCGTGGCCGGCAAGATTCCGTTGCTGCCGGCGGAAATCGTCAACCATCATGCGGTGCCGGCCAAACCTCTGGTGGCCACCACTGCCGCCTACGGCGCCTATCTGGCCGCGGCCTGCACCGGCTGCCATGGGCCGGGATTCTCTGGTGGGCACATACCTGGCACCCCACCGGACTGGCCCGATGCCGCCAATCTGACACCCGGCCCGACCGGCCTGGCTGGCTGGAGCGAGGCCGACCTCAAGCGGGCCTTGCGGCAGGGCATCGCTCCCGGTGGCCGCGCCTTGAAGACTGACTACATGCCGGTGCGGGTCACCAAGAATATGACCGACCAGGAAATCAGCGCCTTGTACGCGTATCTGAGTGGTCTGCAGCCCAAGCCGAGGGGACACCGTTAGAACGGTGTCGAGGTAGCCGGTCCCGCTGGCAGCGGAAGGCAGCCGCGCCGGCTCGCCTTCCGCTGGGCATCAGTGCGCTGGCGGCGCCGGCGGCGGTGATGGCCTTACCACGATGACGCGCGGCCTCCCCCAGAACGGATCCGCCCACGGGCCATAGCCCCACGGGTTGTAGAAACCCGGCCCCCAGAAGGGGTCGTAATAGGACGGGTAGCGCACCACGACGCGTTTCGGCCACAGGTAAACGACATCGGCTTCCACTCGCGGGTAGGCGTAGTCGTAACTGCCGACCTTCTGCGACACGGTGCCGTGCAGGGTGCCGGTCACGGTCAATTCGCGTCCCCGGGTGAATACCTCGGGATCATAGAAACCCTCGCGACAAGCCACGAAGCGGCCCTGGCTTTCGCCAGTACTGCGCAAGACCGGACGTGCCTGGCTGTCCAGCGGGCGCGACAGCAGGTAGAAGCAGGTCTCCTGCGGACCCGGTTCGGTCTTGATGATCTCGCCACCCCAGCGCACCCGGGTGCCACTTGCGCTGCCCTGCGCGGCGCTGGCGGTAGAGACGTCGGTGTAGGTTCCTTCCAGTGGTTTCGGTATCGTCGCGCATCCGCCCAGCAAGGCGATGGCTGCGACGAGGGTCAGAGGGCGATACAGGGTCATGGCGCTTTCTCCATTATGGGCGACGGCATGCGCCATCGTGTCGACTGCTATTTGACCACGCCATCGACCCGAAATTCCCGTACGGCGCGTCGGAATGCGCGCAATGGTTCGGTTGGTGGCTCGTCATGGGCATAGCGCAGTTCCAGATAGTTTCCCATCAGGGTTCCCAGCTCTCTGCGCTGACCGGGCAACGCACGGGCCGCACGGCTCAGGTAATGCTGCGGCCCTTCGCCCTGCCTGCGACGGAGACCGGCATGTGCCAGCTTTCGCTCCAGCTCTCGCAAGGCCGTGCGCAGCGCATCATGTGTCTGTCGGCGCAACAAGGCCCAGCCCAACCCGATCGCGATGAACAGCACGCTGCTGATTGCCAGCAGCATGCCGAGTGTTGCGGTGTCGGTATCCTGGACGCCGAATGGGGTCAGCAGGCCACGCTGCCGGAGCGCGTCAAAACCGATAACGCCTTGATCCCACCAGCGATTGACGATGTCCCAGTGATTGCGCAGACCTTGCAGCCAGTCGCTTCGATACCAGCCCAGTTGGTCGCCGGCGGCTGCGGCCGCACCCAGCGAGACTCTTTCGGGACGCACCGCACCGGTGGGGTCGACTCGCACCCAGCCGCGCCCGGCCAGCCACACCTCGCTCCACGCGTGGGCATCGGAATTGCGCACCAGCAGGTAATCAGCCAGCGGGTTCCAGTAGCCGCCCTGGTATCCGGTGACCACGCGCGCCGGGATGCCGGCATCACGCATCAGGACGGTGAACGCCGAGGAATAGTGCTCGCAGAATCCTTCGCGAGTGTCGAACAGAAAGTCGTCCACCGCGTCGCGTCCCAGCGGCGCCGGTGCCAGCGTGTAGCGGAAGCCCCCATCATGAAACAGCGCCAATGCGGCCCGTACGATCGCGGCATCGTCAGTGCCATAGCGTTGCCGCCACTGCGTCGCCAGCACGCGGGTGCGCGGGTTGAAATGCGTCGGCAACCGGAGACCGAGCCGGCGCGAGCGTTCGTCCAGTGCGGGTTGCAGTCGGTAACTCAGCGCCGAGCTCAGCTGATAGTTGAGCGGATCGTTCACCGGCTCGTCGGCCAGCACCTCGCGGTCACGCTGCAAGATGGCCCGCGGCGGTGCTGCCAGTGGCACGTCGAGCGTGGGCAGCACGCGTTGATGGCTGGGTTGCAGGCTGATCCTGTAGTGGATCGAGCGGGCGACTTCGATCGGTACCGGGTGGCCCAGACTGCCCTTGATGTGCCGCCAGCTGCGGCCATCGTAGTTCCACATCACGTAGGCGCGGAAATAGCGTTGGTCCGGCGGTGGCGGCGTGCCATCGAAGCTCACCCGCATGGCGGGGTGATCATCGGTCAGCAGTTCGGTGAAGTTGCCCGGCGACATGCTGTCGCTCAGTCCGGTGCGCGCCTCGGTGGGCGATGGTGCGCCCCACAGCGGCGCGCCGAGCCTCGGGACCAGCAGAAAAGCGAGCAGTGCCAACGGCAATGCCGCTGCCAGCAGGCCGAGGCCGGGCAGCAGGGAGCGTGGAAGCGTGGGGGCCCCTTGTGCCGGTTCCAGTGCGCGCAAGGTCGCCAGCGCCGGCAGCAGGCCCAGTGCGACCACGAAGGTGGTCAACATGCCCTGATCGAACAGCAGTGCCGTCATCAGCGCGAAGCACGCGAAGCTGATGCCGACGCGGACGTCGCGCGGGGCCTCGGTCTCCAGCAGCTTCAGGATCAGCAGGCCGATGGCCAGCATCGCGCCCGGCACGCGGCCGAAAATGCTGCCGTATTGCACGATGACGGCCAGCGTCAGCATCGCCAGTAACGGCAGTTTCAGCCAGCGCGGCACCGTGCCACTGGCCAGGCGTCGCTGCCACCAGCGCCAGCCCAGCACGAGTGCCAGCATGACGACGAACCACCACGGCAGGTGCGGTGCATGCAGGCCAAGCACAAACGCCATGGTCAGGCTGAGCAGGTCGAAGGCCCGCTGCCCGATCGCCGGTTCGCTTCGTTGGTCGGGTGAGGGCGGCGTCATGGCAATTGCGCCAGCGCGCTCATGCAATGCGCGTAATGCAGCGGGCCGCTGCCACTGGGGATCTCGGTGCCCGGCAGCCACAGGCTGTAGCTGCGGCGCTGCGCCTGTGCCTCGCCCAGCCAGCGTGCCAACCGGGCGATGCGGGCCTCTTTGCCGAGTCCCGCCAGCTGGCGCCAGTCCAGTTGCCATTGCGGGGGACTTTGCGGCTGCTCGAAATCCTTGACCAGCAGGTTGAGGTGGCGTGCGCTGGCCTTCCAGGCAATCCGCCGCTGCGGGTCGCCGGCGCGATAGTCTCGCAGTGCGGCCAGCTCATCGCCCTGATGCAGTCGCATGTGACGTGCATCGTCGGCCGGCGCGTGGGGCGGCGGGCCGGCAGGTTCGGGACGTGGCCACACCAGCACCGACTGGTCGGGATGCAGCCAGCTCCACGCGCGAAACAGGCCCAGCGGCCAGCTGGTCCGCAGCCGCAGCCGCGGCAGTGGCTGCCAGCCTCGTTGTGCGGTCGGCACGCGGATTCGCACGATGGCGCTGGTGTTGGCGTCGACAGCGAACGCGATGGAGGTGTCGCCAAGATCGAGCCGGATCGCGTTGCGGGTGCGACCGGAGTCGAAACTCAGGGTGAGTTCGATCGCTTGCCCGGCGATGGCATTACCGCCGTGCACATGGCTGAGGCGCAAGCCGTCCAGGTTGCGAAAGGCCACCAGCATGCTGGTGGCACTGGCTGCGCCGAGCAGGCAGGTGAGCAGCAGGGCGGCATTGTTGGCGTAGTTCAGCGCACCGACCAGCATCACCAGCAGCAGTATCGAAAAGCCCACGCCGAAGCTGGTCGGGACGATATAGATGCGCCGCCGATGCAGTTCGATCGGCAGGCTCTCCGGGCGTCGATAGCGGGTCAGCGCCGGCAACCGGCGTTCGGCCAGGGTCTGTACGCGCTGCAGCATGCCGCGCATCAATCCACCGCGACCTCGGCCAGCAGCTGACGCGCCAGGGCGTCACCGCCACCACCACGTGCCGGCAGCAGGCGATGCGCGGCCAGCGGCACAAACAAGGCCTGGATGTCTTCCGGCAGTACGTGCGGACGACCGCTGATCAAGGCCCAGGCACGCGCCGCGCCGAGCAGGGCGAGGCCGGCACGCGGCGACAGTCCGACGCGGATCTCGGCATGCCGCCGACTGGCAGCCAGCAGCCGCTGCAGGTAGTCGAGCAGCGCGCTGCTGGCGGTGATCGTCTGCGCCTGCCGGTGCAGTGCGGTCAATGCTGCACCATCGAGCTGCGGCTGCAGCTGGGCCAGCAGGTCGCGACGATCGCTGCCGGTCAGCAGTGCGCGTTCGGCGGCGGCGTCCGGGTAGTCCAGCGACAGTCGCAACATGAAGCGATCCAGTTGCGAATCGGGCAGCGGAAAGGTGCCGTTGAGGTCCAGCGGATTCTGGGTGGCGACGACGAAAAACGGCCGCGCCAACGCGTGCGTCTGGCCATCGACGGTCACCTGATCCTCGGCCATCGCCTCGAGCAGGGCACTCTGCGTCTTCGGGCTGGCGCGGTTGATTTCGTCGGCCAGCAGCAGGCCGGTGAAGATCGGGCCGGGATGAAACCGGAATTGCCCGGTCTCGCGCTCATAGACGCTGACGCCGATGATGTCCGAGGGCAGCAGGTCGCTGGTGAACTGCACGCGCTGGAAGTCCAGCGCAAAGGTGGCCGCCAGCGCGTGGGCCAGAGTGGTCTTGCCGACACCGGGAACGTCTTCCAGCAGCAGATGACCGCCGGCGATCAGGCAGGCGAAGGCCAGTTTCACCTGACGCGGCTTGCCCAGCAGCACCTGGTTGACCTGGGCCATCGCGGCATCCAGACGTTGCGACAGATTCTCATCACGTGGCTGGGTAGTGGCAGACATGGGCTCTACTGGTTGTGGCGGATGAATCGGGATCGACTGCGTGGATCGGATCAGTCTAGCGGTCTGCCGGCGCCGATGGCGAACCGGCTTGGCACCATCCCTCTATGGCAGATTCAGTCCGCAGTCCCGCAGCATTCTGGCCAGGGCGATCAACGGCAGGCCGATCAGTGCGGTGGGGTCGCGGTTGTCGATGTATTCGAACAGGCTGATGCCCAGACCTTCGCATTTGAAGCTGCCGGCGCAGTCCAGCGGCTGCTCGCGTTCGACGTAGCGGGCGATTTCGGTGTCGTTGAGTTGGC
>JAPHUU010000217.1 GCA_026193555.1 Rhodanobacter sp. | reverse complement strand
GCAGAAACCACCGCAGCCGGAGCGCTGCAGTTCCCGCCGCAGCGCTGCGGTATCGACGGGCGCGCCCGCGATGCTGACCCGGCTCATCCGCCGGCCACCGGTGGGATGAACACCACCACGTCGCCCTCGGCCAGCGGCTGCGCCCAGTCGCGAAACTGGGCGTTGACGGCGACCTTGAGCTGCGCCGGTTCCAGCCGGAAGCCGTGTCGCTGCTGCAGTTCCGCATACAGCGCGGCCAGCGACGCGGCACCGGTCACGAGTGTCTCGCGGCCTTGTCCGGCCTGTTCGCGCAGCTGCGCGAAGTATTCGACGGTAATGGCTGTCATCGGGATGCTCGCAGGCTGGCCAGTTCTTCGGGGGTGTTGATGTTGTCCAGTGCCTGCGGCGTGCGCGGTTGCAGCAACCGGGTATCGGCTTCGATCAGCGCCTTGCGCGGGCAGGGTCTGCCGGCCTCGACCCGGGCCAGCAGCCGGGGCTGGCTGGACGGTTCCCACAACGCGCACAACGGTTCGGGCAAGCCGTCGTGGGCACTGATGAAGGCGGTGGCCTCGCGCGCGGGGTCGCGCGCATCCAGCAGGCGCCGCAGCGTCGGTGCATCGAGCAGGGGCAGGTCGCAGGCGAGCACCAGCCAGGCGACATCCGGATGCGCCGCCTGCGCGGCGAGAATGCCGGCAGCGGGGCCGGCGTCGGTGCGGGTGTCGACGATCTGCGGCAGTCCGTGGCGCACCGGTTCGTCGCGCTGGTCGGCACGCACCGATACGAAGACGTGTGGCAGCAGCGAGGCCAGCAGCCGGTACGTCCACAGAAGCTGCGGCTCACCGTGGTAGTCGATCAGCGCCTTGTCGTGCTGCATGCGCCGGCTGGCGCCACCGGCCAGCACCAGGCCGTAGACCTCGCTGGCGGGTTGTTGCCTGGATGCGCTCATGGCCCGCTCACCGCGCCACGTCGACGTCGCGCTTGCCGCCGGACTTGTGCAGCAGCCGCAGCTCGCGGATAACGATGTCGTGCGACATCGCCTTGCACATGTCGTAGACGGTCAACGCGGCGACGCTGGCGCCGGTCAGCGCCTCCATCTCGACGCCGGTGCTGCCATGGCAGGCCACCTCGCAGGTGATCACGATCTCGTCGCCGTCCACGATCAGCTCGACCTGGCAACGCTGCAGCATCAGCGGATGGCACAGCGGGATCAGTTGCGGCGTCGCCTTGGCGCCCATCACGCCGGCGATGTTGGCGGTGGTCAGCACCGGGCCCTTTGGCGTCATGTGTCCGGCCTCGCGCAGCCGCGCGGCAACATCGGCCGGCAGCAGCACCCGCGCCTGCGCCCGCGCGACCCGCTGCGTGGGGGGCTTGGCGCCGACATCGACCATCCGCGGCTGATTGTCCGGTCCGACATGCGACAACATTCCTAACCTCCTATGAAATACATTTCGATTTTTCGATGGGATGCATGCGGCGTGGCGCGCTCCTCGCTGTAGCGGTCGTCCCGATGCAGCCAGGCGTCGCGCATCAGTTCAAGCAACTGCTGGTCGGTGGCGCCGTTGCGCAGTGGCGCCTTCAGGCCGACGCCGCTTTCGGCGAACAGGCAGGTATACAGCGAGCCATCGGAGGACAGCCGGGCGCGGGTGCAGGCGCCGCAGAATGGCGCGGTCACCGACGAGATGAAGCCGATCTCGCCCTGGCCGTCGCGATAGCGATAGCGCTGCGCCACCTCGCCCGGGTAATTGCCGGGCAGGGCCTCCAGCGGCCAGCGCTGCTCGATGGCCTGCCTCAGCTCGCCCGACGGAACCACCTCATCCAGCGACCAGTGGTTGAGGTTGCCCACGTCCATGTATTCGATGAAGCGCACCACGATGCCGCTGCCGCGGAAATAGGCGAGCAGATCGAGCAGGGTGTGGTCGTTGACGCCACGCTGTACCACCGCGTTGATCTTGAGGTTGGTCAGCCCCGCATCGGCGGCGGCGCGGATGCCCTTGAGCACGCGGTCGAGTTCGCCGCGCCCGCCGTTCATCATCGAAAACACGGCGGGGTCGAGCGAGTCCAGACTCACGGTGACACGGCTCAGCCCGGCCGCCATCAGTGCCGGTGCATGTTGCCCGAGCAGCACGCCATTGGTGGTCAGGGCGATATCGGTGACCGCCTCGATCCGGCGCAGCTCGCCGATCAGTTCGGCCAGGTTCGGCCGCAGCAGCGGCTCGCCGCCGGTGATCCGCACCTTGCGCACGCCCAGCGTGGTCGCCAGTCGGGTCAGCCGCACGATTTCCTCGAAATCGAGCCGCTCCGCCGTCGGCAGGAAGGCGAAATCCTTGCCGTACTTCGCTTCGGGCATGCAGTACGGGCAGCGAAAATTGCAGCGATCCATCACCGAGATGCGCAGATCGTGCAGCTCCCGGCCCAGCCGGTCGCGTGGCTGCTGCGCCTGAGCGTGGATCACCGTCAGCGGGGTGGAAATCTTTTGCATGTCACCAAGGATAATAGGCGGCGCGGAAGCCGGCGGGAAATTGTTGCAGGGTGGCCGGCAGTTCCACGATACCGTCGGTCTGCGACAGGTGGGAGAAATCGCCGGATGTCGGCGGCGGCAGCGGTACCGCCGTGCGCGTGCCGGAGTCGTCCTGCTGCAGCCTGACCGGCACGAACCAGGTCAATGGCGCGGCATACGCCATGGGCGAGGCCAGCCCGACATGTTCGGGCGCTGACACCCGCTGGCCCATCGCCTCGAGCAGTGCCGGCAGCACATAGCGGGCGGCACACACCAGCACCGATACCGGATTGCCGGGCAGGGCGAAAACCGCCTGCCCCTGCGGCCCGATGCCGAACCACATCGGCTTGCCCGGCCGCTGGGCAATCTTGTGGAACACGCACTCCACGCCCAGTTCGCGCAGCACTTCGGGCACGTAGTCGCGCTGGCCCATCGACACACCGCCGGACAGGATCAGCACGTCGCGGGTCTGCAACTCGCGCTCGATCACCGAGCGCAGGGCCGGAAGGTCATCGGCCACCGGCTGCAGCCGGACGTCGCCCAGGCCGCGGCTGGCCAGCATGGCCGCCAGCGCGCGGTCGTTGGAGCGCCGGATCTGCCACGCCGCCACCGGCGCGTCGACAGCCACCAGCTCGTCGCCGGTGCCGAGGATCGCCACACCCGGTTCGCGTGCCACCTCAACCTGTGCGTAGCCGTTGGCGGCGAGCACTGCGATTTCGGGTGCGCGCAGGCGGGCGCCGCTGTCGATCAGGATGTCGCCGGCGCGGCAATCGCTGCCGCGCCGATGGATGAATTGCCCGGCTGACGGTCGATAGTCCGGATCGAGGGTGACGTGGGAGCCGTGGCGCCGGGTCTGTTCGACCGCGATCACGGTATCGCAGCCCGCGGGAAGCACGGCGCCGGTCATCACTTCGATGCAACCGTGTTGCTGATCAAGGGTGAGTGGCGGCATGCCGGCCAGCTGGACGCCGCACAGGCTGAAAGTCCGCACGCCTTGCGCCACATCGTCGAAACGGACCGCGATGCCATCCATGCTGACCCGGTCGAACGGCGGCTGGTCGCGCTCGGCAACGATCGGCTGGCGCAGGATGGCGCCGCCGACGCGATCGATCGGCCGCCGCTCGGTGGCGAAGCGTGGCATGCGCGAGCGGATCAGCGACTCGGCCTCGCTGCTGGCGATCATCGTGGGCAGGGATGTGTCGGAGAAGGGCATGCGCATCAAGCTCATTCGGCGCGGCGGGGCAGCGGGTTACCCATCATAGGTGGGATTGTCGGAACGATGCCTGCACCAAGCCACCGACAAGTGCCTCAGCCAAGCAGTGCCGCGGATTTGATCTGCGCCCAGACCTGGCTGCCCGGCGCCAGCTGCAACGCTTTCCAGGAGCGCTGGCTGATTCGCGCCAGCAGCGGCGTGCCACCGGCCTGCAGGCGCACCAGCAGATGGGCCGGTGTGTCGGTAGCGGCCGCCGCCACCACCACCGCCGGCATGATGTTGAGGATGCTGGTCGCTTCGGGCGGGGCCAGGGTCAGGCTGACGTCGCGCGCGTGAATGCGATAACGCAGACGCTGGCCGACCGGCTCCGGTCGCCGCGCCACGAAGATCGCGCCGCCATCGAAATCGAGCCGGCTGAGGTGGTCGATATCGTCATGGCTTGCGATCGTCCCTTCAATGAGTACGCCGGAATCGTCGGCAAATTCATTGGCCAGATCGAGCCTGGCCAGCATCTGCGGCAGCGGCCCGTCGTGGACACCGTGTGGACCGCCCAGCAGCACCATGTGGTCGGCCAGTCGCGCCACCTCGTCCAGCGCGTGGCTGACATAGAGCGCCGGTATCGCCAGCGTCTCGTGCAGTCGCGCCAGATAGGGCAGGATCTCCGCCTTGCGCGCGGCGTCCAGCGCGGCCAGCGGTTCGTCCAGCAGCAGCAGTCGGGGGCGGCTCAGCAGTGCGCGGGCGATCGCCACCCGCTGACGCTCGCCACCGGACAGCGCATCGGGGCGGCGATCGAGCAGCGCGCCGATGCCGAGCATCGCGACGATCCCCGCCTGATCGACCGTCGTGGGCCGGCCGGCGCGGCGAAAGCCGTAGTCGAGGTTGCCGCGTACCGACAGATGCGGGAACAGCCCCGGCTCCTGCAGCATGTAGCCGACGGCGCGTCGATGAGTCGGCACGAACAGCCCGCGACGGTCGTCCTGCCAGATCTCGTCGCCGATCGCGATGTGCGCGCCCGCCACCCGATCCAGTCCGGCGATCGCCCGCAGACAGCTGGTCTTGCCGCTGCCGGACGGCCCGAACAGCGCGGTGATGCCACGGGCTGGCAGCGTCAGGTCCAGGTCCAGCGCGAAACCGGGGCGGCGCAGCGCGAGGCGGATGCGGATACCGACGCCCATCTCAGAAATTCCGCAGTCGCGGCTGGCTGGTGTAGACCGCCAGCAGCACCAGGAACGAGAACACCAGCAGGCCTCCGGCCAGCGCATGCGCCTGGCCGTACTTCAGCGCCTCGACGTGGTCGAAGATCTGCACCGACACGACACGGGTGCGCTGCGGGATATTGCCGCCGATCATCAGCACCACGCCAAACTCGCCCACCGTGTGGGCAAAGCCCAGCACCCCGGCGCTGAGAAAGCCGCGCCGCGCCAGCGGCAGCGCCACCGAGAAGAAGCGATCCCATGGACCGGCGCCGAGCGTCGCCGCCACTTCCAGTGGCCGATTGCCGATCGCCTCGAACGCATGGCGCAGCGGCTGGATCACGAACGGCATCGAATACAGAATCGACGCCACCACCAAGCCGGAAAACGTGAACGACAGCAGGCCCAGTCCGAGTGCCTGGGTTGCCGCTCCCACCGGGCCGTGCGGGCCGAACGCCAGCAGCAGGTAGAAGCCCAGCACGGTCGGCGGCAGCACCAGCGGCAAGGCCACGAGTGCGGCCACCGGACGGGTCCAGCGCGAACGCGAGCGCGCCAGCCACCAGGCCAGCGGAGTACCCAGCACAAACAACAGCCCGGTGACCGTGCAGGCCAGCTTCAGGGTCAACCACAGCGCCGCGAAGTCGGCGGCCGCCAGCGTCATCGCGATGCCGCCTCGTGGGCCGGCGTCGGTTGTGTGCCGGAAAATCCGTAGCGTTGCAGGATGGCCTTTGCCTGCGGCGATTCGATGAAACGCGCAAATGCCAGCGCCAGCGGATTGTTGGCGGCGCGACGAGTGATCACGTAGCCCTGCTCCAGCGGATCATGCAGGTCGGCGGGAATCAGCGCATAGCCGCCCCTGGCGGCGAAAGCGGGATTCATCGCCAGCGACAGCGCGATGATGCCGATGCGGGCATTGCCGGTCTGCACGAACTGTGCGGTCTGCGCGATGTTCTCGCCGTACACCAGTCGGTCCCGCACCTTGCCCCACACGCCGCTGGCCTGCAGCGCTTGCTGTGCACGCTTGCCGTAGGGCGCGTGCTCGGGATTGGCGATCGCGATGCGGTCGAAGCGCGGATCGGCAAGGTCCTGCAGACGCAACTTGCTGGCATCCAGCGTGGCGCTCCACAGCACGATCCTGCCGATGGCATAGCGCCTGGGAACGGATGCCGCCAGGCCCGCCTTGACCAGCGCCTGCGGGTAGGCGATATCGGCCGAAAAATACAGGTCGAACGGCGCTCTCTGCCGGATCTGCGTGTAGAACTGGCCGGACGATCCATAGATGACATCGACCCGATCGGCCGGGTGCGCCTGCCGGAACGCGGTCACGATGTCGTTCATCGCGAATTGCAGATCCGCCGCGGCGGCGACCGTGATCGAGCCGCCTGCGTGGGCTGCCGTCGGGCTCAGTGCAAACGCGATTGCCAGCACGAAACCTGTGAACCATCCCACCCGCATGGCGATCTCCGTTTGAACAAGACGTGCTGCCCGCCGGTCGCGTGCCGGGCTTGCCCAGCATCAACCGCAGATCGTGCTGGCGTCAAAGGATAGGCGAAACCCGGATGGGCGGACAGCAGGCACGCGGGGCTTCAGTATGCCTGCGGCTGGCCGGCAGGCAGCTTTCGCAGCATCGATTCGTAATAGTGGATGACTTTTTCGGCTGCGGCGTCGGCCGAGTTGGGCAAAGCCACGCCGAAATGCGACTTCGGTGCCGCAGTCCGCATGGGCATTCCTATGCGCGCCTCATACTCGATATTCTTCAGCCCGACCGAGCGCCACGAGCGGATCAATTTCAACCCGGCGAGCTTGATCGCTATTCGATCAGGTTCATGGCCATCGCGCAGCTTGCGCTGCAGTCGATGGAAGCCCGCGCCGGTGCCAAAGGCGATGCTGAGCATGGCGCGGAAATCGTCGGTGAACCCGTAGCGTTCGCGAGCCTCGCGATACCGCGCCGTATCAATCACCTGGAATCCAAGGTCCGGCAGATCGAGGGTGGTGCCCAACAGCGTGTGCCCAGGGTTGTCGCCGGCCATGCAGAAGTAATGCAGCAATGGGTCGTGATCCTGATCCATCGCGATCTGCTGCCTCAGGGTGCCGCCATCGACCAGCGTTGATGCATCGAGCAGTGCGTTGCGGGCAAGCTGCAGATGGCGCAACAGGCTGTGGAACAGCTTCTCGTGGTCCATCAGGTCCGGGGGCAGCGGAAGGTCGCGCAGTGCGGCAAGGCGCCGTCTTGCCCAGCGCAGATGGGTGGCAGCTTCGTCGATCAAGTCAATGGACTGAGGTGCATCCATGTTCCGCCCCCGGAGTGCCCGCGCAGGATGTCCGACCGGTCGCCGCGATAATCGGCCGGTACAGGCGTTCTCATCTTCGCGCATCCGGCCGGGCAATGGGTATCCCGTGTTGCTGCCGGAGATTTTCGCGCAACGATGCCGGGGAGTGTGGGCGAGCGTGCCACGCGGTGAATTGATCGAGGTCAAGCCGTCACTTCGCCGGGCGCTGTACAAATTCGACAGGCGCGGCGTCGAGTGTTCGCCACGCAGATCCCATCGGTGGGCAACCGCAACGCGGGGCGTCGAAGTTCATCCATGCCCGATTGTGTCGTCGCGCCCAACCTCCCGCCCACCACCTCCATGGATACCTGCAAATACGTCATGCACGCCGACAAACAGCCGCTCCCGTCAAAAGATGCCCATCCGACTGCGCAGCCGCGGTCTGCCATGCCCAACGACATCCTGGCCATGGCGACCTCGAGTGATCCATGGAGTCCCGCCGTAGAGGTCGGGATCGCGTTGGCTGCACGCTGGGGCAGCCATCTCACGAGTTGCTACATCGAGCCCGAGCTGCGCCTGGTCGGTGGCGCCGATCTCGAGCCATCGGTGCTGGGTCTGCTGCTGCAGCCGCGCACCGATGACGGCGGCGAGCGCTCCGCATTCGAGTCCCATGCCCATCGGCTTGGCGCGCATGAAGCCAGCTGGACGGTCACCCATGGTGGCCTCGCCCCCACCCTGCGAGAGCTTGGCGCGTGGCATGACCTTGCCGTGCTGGAACGGGACATGGTGGAAGGTGTCCATGTGTTCGATGTTCTGGGCGAGGCGATGCTTGGCAGCCATATCCCGTGCCTGGTGCTGCCGCCGCAGTGGCACCGGGAGCTTGCCGTGGATCGCGTCATGGTCTGCTGGAACGGCAGTATCGAGGCTGCTCGGGCGATCCATGGCGCCTTGCCGTTTCTTCAGGCGGCTCGCGAGGTAGTGCTGATCGATGGCGAACAGCACACGCTGGACGATGCCGAGGACAGGGTGCCGCGGTTCGACCCGCTGAACTACCTGAAGCGGCACCATGTTGTCGCCAGTTCGCGGCAGATCAAGGTGGCAGCGCACCTTGCCGGCGAGGCGCTGCTGCAGGAGGCGCGCCGCATGCACGCGGACCTGCTGGTGATGGGTGCCTACGGCCATTCGAGGTTGCGCGAACGCGTTCTTGGCGGTGCGACCCGACACCTGCTGGCTCATGCGTTGATGCCGGTGCTGATGCAGCACTGAGGCTGCCGCCGTGAGCTGGCCGGCCAGTCGCGCGGTCGACCTTTAAAGGATCGAATCTGATGAGCACCTCTTGCAACCGTTGCTGTCCGCACCGCAGGCACGAAGCCTCCTGGCGGGCCGCCGCGGCAATGGATGGCTGAGCCGGTGAGCCAGGTCATTTCGGCATTGGAACCACCCTCCACGCCGGCAAGCCGCCTGCGCCGGCTCGGCATCGACACCGGTCCCGAGCATGTGGTCTATCTGCGCGAGGACTCGCCGATCTGTCGCAGCGAGGGATTCGGCAGCCACTCCCGGCTGGAACTGCGCATGGGCACGCAGCGCATGCTGGCAACGCTGAACATCGTGTGCGGCGAATGGCTGGGCGTGGATGAAGTGGGCCTGTCCGAATCGGCGTGGCGGTCGCTGTGTCCCTGCGCCGACGATCGGGTGACGCTTGCCCATCCGGCCAGCGTGGATTCGCTGGCCAGCGTGCGCGCCAAGATCTTCGGCAAGACCCTCGACGCCGTTGCATTGCATGCGATCGTCGGCGATATCGTGGCGCACCGCTACTCGAACATCGAGCTGGCCGCGTTCATCACCGCCGGCTGCACCGATCATTTCGGTCTGGACGAGGTGATCGCGCTGACGGCGGCAATGGTCGACACCGGCACCCACCTGCACTGGTCGCAGCCGCTGGTCGT
>JAPHUU010000022.1 GCA_026193555.1 Rhodanobacter sp. | reverse complement strand
TTCGGCTGCAGGCTCACCGCGTCGTAGCCGGTGCACTCGGCCAGCATCGCCTCGAGGCTGCCGATCAGTTCCTTGTAGCCCTGGGTCTGCGCGGCCGGGGCCAGCGGATGGATATTGCCGAACTCCGGCCAGGTCACCGGGATCATCTCGGCGGTGGCGTTGAGCTTCATGGTGCAGCTGCCCAGCGGGATCATGGTGCGATCCATCGCCAGATCCTTGTCGGCCAGCGCGCGCATGTAGCGCAGCAGCTCGTGCTCGCTGTGATGGGTGTTGAACACCGGGTGGGTCAGGAACGCACTGCGACGCCCGAGGCCGGCGGGCAGGGCGTCGGCGGTGGTGGCGTCCAGCGCATCGACATCGTCGATCTCGATGCCGAACAGGCCTGCGAGCTGGATCAGGTCCTCGCGGGTGGTGGTCTCGTCGAGGCTGATGCCGACGCTGTGGCTGTCGATTGCGCGCAGATTGATGTGGGCGCCATGGGCCCGGGCATGCAGCTCGCCGGCGTCGATGCCGGTGACGTGAAGGGTATCGAAGAAATTCGTGCCCACGGTGAGGCCCTGCTTGCGCAGGACGCCAGCGAGAATCGCGGACAGCCGATGGGTGCGACGGGCGATCCGGATGAGGCCCTCGGGGCCGTGGTAGACGGCGTACATGCTGGCCATCACCGCCAGCAGCACCTGCGCGGTGCAGATGTTGGAGGTGGCCTTCTCGCGGCGGATGTGCTGCTCGCGGGTCTGCAGTGTGAGGCGGTAGGCCTGCTTGCCCTCGGCATCGATCGACACGCCGATCAGGCGGCCCGGCATCGAGCGCTTGTAGGCGTCACGGCAGGCCATGAACGCGGCATGCGGGCCGCCGTTGCCGAACGGCACGCCGAAGCGCTGGCTGTTGCCGATCACGATGTCCGCACCCCATTCACCGGGGGCGGCGATCAGGGTCAGCGCCAGCAGGTCGGTGGCCACAGCCACCAGCGCGCCGCGGGCATGCGCAGCATCGGCCAGCGCCTGGTAGTCATGGATCTGGCCGAAGGTGTCGGGGTATTGCAGCAGCACGCCATAGCTGTCGACGCTGGCAGCTTCGGCGTCATCGCCGATATGCAACTCGATGCCGATCGCCCCGGCGCGGGTGGTGAGCACTTCCAGCGTCTGCGGGTGCACCCCGTTGGAGACGAAGAAAACGTTGGACTTCGACTTGCACGAGCGCTTGGCCAGCGTCATCGCCTCGGCCGCGGCGGTGCCCTCGTCCAGCAGCGAGGCGTTGGCGATCTCCATCCCGGTGAGGTCGGCGCACAGTGTCTGGAAGTTGATCAGCGCCTCCATCCGGCCCTGCGAGATCTCCGCCTGGTACGGCGTGTAGGCGGTGTACCAGGCCGGGTTCTCCAGGATGTTGCGCAGGATGACGTTCGGCGTGTGGGTGCCGTAGTAGCCCTGCCCGATGAAGCTCCGGAACACCTTGTTGTTGTTCGCGATGGCGCGGATCCTGGCCAGCGCCTCGACTTCGGTGATCGCCTGCGGCAAGGCCAGCGGTGCTGCGGACTTGATCGTGGCCGGCACGATGGCATTGGTCATCGCCTCCAGCGAGTCGTGGCCGATGCTGCGCAGCATTCGCGCGATCTCGGCGTCGTTGGGGCCGATGTGGCGCTCGATGAAGGCGTCGTGATGTTCGAGGTCGCGCAGGGAGGGCGGGGTGTTCTGGTTCATGACAGGGGCATCCGGGGACAACGTGCCGTGCCGCACGTGGGGCGCCCCTCTGTCCTTTTGCCTGAGAGTTTGGAAGCGCGGCGATGATCTGCCGGTGCTTCGTGCCCCTTCGGCGCCGGATTCAACCGGTCTCTCCAGAGTGTTCGCACATGGTGGTATGGGGGCCTGAGCGATTACGGGCGTTGCGTCTTCGGCAGCGGCACATGCCCGGTTTCAGGGCTGTCCGCTTCTCCCACCATGCGTTTGCCGTGGCGATTATACAGAGGTCGCCTGGGCTTTCGCGCGGACCATGCCGATCAACCACGCCGCAGGGCGGAGCAGGCCGCGGGGGCGCTCGTCATCGTGTGCAGCCCACCGCCGGAGCCGCCGGCGGCTCAAGCTTGGCTGATACTGGCCGCTAGCGAGGCGTTAGCCCATCCAGAATGGTGCCTGCGTCGCCCATGAATCTGATTCATCCCTACTTCCTTGGGCTGTTCGCTCTGCTGATTGCGGTGCTGCTGGCGTACCAGTCCATCGATATGACGGTCCGGCTGGCCGCGTCGCGGGTGCCGGGTCATACCTCGCTTTGGCTGATGGTGGGTACGCCGACCATGGGCATCGGCCTGCTGGGCCTGCATTTCGTGGACATGCTGGCGTGGATGCCTCGCCCGCCATATGGCATCGATCTGACCTGGACGCTGGCCGCCTGGATTGCCGCGATGGTGGTGTGCTATGGCGCCTTGCGCCTGGGTAGTGTCCAGGTGTTGAGCCGGGCCGGATCGATCATCGGCACCTTGCTGGTCGGGTGTGCTCTGGCGGCCATGCACTACTTCGATCTGGCATCGGTGCATGTGCATCCTGCATTTGCATGGGAGCCCTGGCACACCGCCCTGACGCTGGCCTGCGGTATCGTCGCGGCCACGATCTCCGTGTGCGTGTTCCGGGCGATGCGGTTCCCGGGACCTGAACGATGGTTTCTGCGTCACGTAGCGATGGCCGGGCTGATGGCCATCGCGTTCAAGGTTCTGCTGTATGTGGCGCTGAGCGTAGCGATCTCCACGCCCTATGGAAAGCATTTCGCAGGGATGCCGATCGACCAGCTGTGGCTCGGTGGTCTGGTGAGTGTGGTTTGTTATGTAGTGATGCTGGCCACGGTGGGACTGTCGCACTATTGCACCCGGCTGTTTCAGCAAGCGCAGCAGCTGTCCGGTTCGCTGAGCCAGCTCAATGAGCGGCTGGATCACCTGGTCAGTCATGATCCGCTGACGGGCTTGCCCAACCGGCCGATGCTGGTGCACCGGATCGAGCAGGCGCTGATCGGAGCACGTGGCGGCAATGGTCACCTGGCGGTGATCTATCTCGACCTGGATGGTTTCAAGACGATCAATGACACTCTCGGCCATGCCTTCGGCGACGACCTGCTGCGGGCCGTCGCACAGCGGCTCAAGAGCCATCTGCGGACGGACAGTCTGGCCCGGGTCGGCGGCGATGAATTTGTCGCGGTGCTGGATCGCATGCACGAACCGGCATCGGCCCTGCGTATCGCCGAGGGCCTGATCGAGGCGATGCAACAGGACTTTGTCGTCAATGGCACCGAGCTGCGGGTGACGCCCAGTATAGGCGTGGCGTTCCACCCGGAGCATGGCGACAACGTGGAGGATCTGATTGCCCATGCTGATGTGGCGATGTACGGGGCCAAGGCGAATGGCCGCAACGTTTGCCGTGTCTACGATATCGCCATGCAGCAGCAGGCACTGCGTACCCTGAAGATCCAGCGTGGCCTGCGCACGGCGATCGAGGACGGCAGCCTGCGGCTGTACTTCCAGCCCAAGCACGATGGCATGACGGGCGCCATCGTGGGCGCCGAGGCGTTGGCACGCTGGTGTCACACCGAACTGGGTCCGGTGCCGCCGATGGAATTCATTACCGTGGCCGAACGCAGCGGGCAGATCGCGAGACTGGGCGAATGGGTTATCCGTGAAACCTGCCGCCAACTGGTCGAGTGGCGTGATCGCGATCGCGCGCCGATACGCGTGGCAATCAATCTCTCGCCGCTGCAGCTGAACCAGCCCGGGATGCTGGAGATGGCCTCACGCATCGTGCGCGAGGCGGGCCTGAAACCCGTCAACATCATGTTCGAGGTGACCGAATCCATCGCGATGCAGGACGCCGAGCGCACCACCGAACTGCTGCGCGAGTTCCGGGAACGCGGCTTCGAGTTCGCCATCGACGATTTCGGCACGGGTTA
>JAPHUU010000447.1 GCA_026193555.1 Rhodanobacter sp. | reverse complement strand
TCTCCATCAGCAGCGATCGATCAGCCACTGCGCCAGCAGTGCCACCGGGCGGCCGGTCGCCAGTCCCTTGCGACCCTCGTCCCAGGCGGTGCCGGCGATATCCAGATGGGCCCAGCGCTGGCCTTCGGCGAAACGCGACAGGAAGCAGGCGGCGGTGATCGCGCCGGCGCTCTTGCCGCCGATGTTGGCGACATCGGCGAAGCCGGATTCGAGTTGGCTCTGGTATTCGTCCCACAGCGGCATGCGCCAGGCGCGGTCGAGTGATGCTTCGCCCGCAGCCAGCAGCTCGTCGGCGAGGTCATCGTGCTTGCTCATCACGGCGCTGGCATGCTTGCCCAGCGCGATCACGCAGGCACCGGTGAGGGTGGCGGCATCGATCAGGGTGTGAGGCTGGAATGTCTGCGCAGTCCAGGTCAGCGCATCGCACAGGATCAGCCGCCCTTCGGCGTCGGTGTTCAGCACCTCAATGGTCAGTCCGGACAGGCTGGTCAGCACGTCGCTGGGGCGGTAGCTGTCGCCGTCCGGCATGTTTTCCACCGCCGGCACCACGCAGACCAGGTTGAGCTTCAGGCCCATGCTGACGGCGGCGACGAACGCGCCCAGCACGCCGGCGGCGCCGCCCATGTCGAACTTCATTTCTTCCATGCCCGCGCCGGGCTTCAGGCTGATGCCGCCGGAGTCGAAGGTGACGCCCTTGCCGACGAAGGCATACGGCTTGTCACCCTCGTTGCCGCCGTCGTACTGCAGCACCACCAGCTTGGGCTTGTTGATCGAGCCGCGGGCCACTGCCAGCAGCGAGCCGAAGCCGAGTGTTTCCATCTCGACATGGTCGAGTACCCGGCAGCTGACCTTGTCCTTCCCCTCGGCGAACGCGCGGGCCTGCTCGGCGATGTGTGCCGGATTGCAGATGTTGGGCGGCAGGTTGGCCAGCTCGCGGGCATAGCGCACGCCCTCGGCGATCGCGCCGGCCTGGTCGAGCCCGGCCTGGGCATCGGCCTTGCCGGCGAAGCCGATGGCGCCAAGTTCCGGTTGCGCGTTCTTGTCGCGCGGCTTGAACGTGGCGGTGTAGCGATAGGCGGCATGGTCAGCGGCAAGGGCTGCGATACGAACGCGCCATGCACTGTCACGGCCCGGCACATCGATCTCGGTCAGCCACGACACGGCGTAGGACACCGGCAGACGACCCAGCGCACGGGCCGCTTCGAGACTGACCTTCTGGTAGCGCGCGGCATCGAAGGACTTCTGCGCGCCCAGGCCGACCACCAGCACGCGTTTGGCGGCGACACCCTCGGGTGCGAACAGCAGAGTGCTGCTGCCGGCCTTGCCGCTGATGTCGCCGCTGTCGACCTGACGCCTGATCAGCCCGTCGGTGGCGCTGTCGACCTTTGCCGCGGCGCTGCTCAGCACCCCATTCTCGTACACACCCACAAGGATGCAGGCGGTCTCAACGGTTTCGGGGCTGGCGGCGACGAGGCTGAACTGAAGTGTCATGAATGGTTTCCTGCAGGGGTCCGCGACAGCCGAACCGGCTAGACTTGCGATTTGCCGGCCCTGGGGTCGGTCGGATAAGCGGACAAGTTTATCGCATGCTGAGCATTCTCGACCGCTATTTCTTGCGTGAGCTGGCCCAGACCGTGGCCGCCACGGTCGTGGTACTGCTGGTGATCGTTGCTGGCAGCGCGTTTGCCAAGGTCCTGCAGCAGGTCGCCAATGGCAGTTTTCCGGCCAGCGTGATGTTCCAGGTGCTCGGTCTGCAGACGATTGACGGGCTCAGCAGCATGCTGCCGCTGGCCAGCTTCATCGGCGTGCTGATGGGGCTGGGCCGGATGTATCGCGAAAGCGAGATCCATGTCCTGGCGTCGTCCGGAATGGGGCCGGCGGGATTGCTGCGGCCGGTGTTGATTCTCGGCGTGGTGCTGGTGACGCTGACGGGCGTGGTCTCCATCTGGCTCGGGCCGTGGGCGGTGCGCACCAGCAATGCGATGGTGGCTGCGGCGAACCGGTCGGTGATTGCCGCCGGCCTCGATGCCGGGCGCTTCGTCGAATTGCCGGGCAGGGGCGGCATCATCTTTGTCGACAGCCTGAGCCGCGATGGCAGCAAGCTGGGACGAACCTTCGTCGCCACCCAGCGTGCCGGCAAGGACGGCCAGACGCATCTGAAAGTGGTCAACGCCACCGCCGGCCAGCTGTATCAGGAGAGCAATGGCGGTGGCCGCTTCATCGCCTTCAAGGGTGGCTGGCAGTACGACATCCCGCTGGGTACCGACAACTGGCGGCGGATGCAGTACGACCGCAACGACACCGCGCTGTCGGACGTGGAGGCCGACCAGGATGACAATCCGACGCATGCGATGCCGAGCCTGGCGCTGCTGCGCGCCGATGACGCCGCCGCCCGCGCCGAATTCGCCTGGCGCATTCATGCGCCGCCGTTCACCCTCGTCCTGCTGCTGCTGGCGCTGCCGCTGTCGCGGCAGAGTCCACGCGAGCCGCGCTACGGGCGCCTGTTGCTGGCCGTGGTCACCTTCTATCTGTACTTCGTGCTGCTGATGCTCGGTCGTGCGCAGATCGGCAAGGGCCACTGGCACAACGATGCGCCGATGTGGGCGCTGCATCTGCTGGTGCTGGCACTGGCTGGCTGGATGCTGTGGAAGCAGTATTCGCCGCGTCGATTGCCTCGGAGCAGGCTGGCATGAGCGTTCTGCGCCCCGGCATCTTCAACATCAAGCGCGTCGACCGGCTGGTGGCATTGAGCGTGCTCGGCTCGCTGCTGATGGTGTGGCTGGTGCTGACCGGCTTCGATGCGGTCAGCCAGTTGCTGCGTCAGCTGGGCAATGTCGGCAAGCACGGCTACACCTTGGGTACCGCACTGGTCTACGTGCTGGTGACGTTCCC
>JAPHUU010000231.1 GCA_026193555.1 Rhodanobacter sp. | reverse complement strand
GGCGGCGCTGGCGGCGCTGCCTACTTCTTCGGCGAGGGGTCGCTGAAATAGCGCATGAACGCCGAATCGGGTTTCAGCACCAGCACGCCCTTGCCGTCCTCGAACGACTTGCGATAGGCCGCCATGCTGCGATAGAAAGCGAAGAACTCCGGGTCTTGGTCATACGACTGGGCGTAGATCACCGCCGCTTGCGCATCGCCCTGGCCGCGCACGGTGGCGGCATCCCGATTGGCATCGGCACGTAGCACCTGGCCCTGGCGATTGGCGTCGGCCTGGATCCTGGCGGCAGCTTCCTTGCCGGTGTAGCGCAATTCGTTGGCCAGCTGCGAACGCTCGGCACGCATGCGCTTGTACACCGATTCGCTGACCTCGTCGGGCAGATCGATGCGCTTGATCCGCACGTCGACCACCGCGATGCCGAGGTTCTTGCGCGCTGCCGTATCGGTCTGCTCGCGCACGCGCTCGGTGATGTCCTTGCGGCCGCCGGAGATCAGCTCCTGCAGCGTACGGGCGTTGAACTCGAAGCGCAGTGCATCCTTGATGATCGGCGTCAGCCGCTGCTCCGCCTGCAGTTCGTCGCCGCCGGTGGCGCGGTAGTACATCGCGTTGTCGGCGATCCGCCACTTCACGTAGAAATCGACGTTGACGCTCTTTTTCTCGGAAGTGAAGTAACGCTCCGGCGGGGCGTCCAGCGACAGGATGCGGTTGTCGAACCGCATTACCTGTTGCATCAGCGGGATCTTGAAATGCAGCCCCGGCTGGAAGTCGGTGCGCACGATGCGGCCGAACTGCAGCAGCAGCGCATTCTGCCCTTCACTGACCACGAAGACGCTGCTGAGGCCGAGCAGCAGCAGCAATGCCGCAAGCACGGCGGCGACAATCCTGTTGTTCATGGCTGGCTCCCCTTGTCGCTGGCACCGCTGGCCGGCAGCACGGCCGTGACCGTACCGGTGGTGGCATGGCCGGCGTTCGCCGATGTGTCCAGGCGGCCCGCCGGCAGATTGATGATGTTGCGGCCACCGGAGCCATCGATCACCTTGGGGTTGTCCGCCATCACCTGCTCCATCGTTTCCAGCCACAGACGTTTGCGGGTGACTTCCGGGGCGGTCTTGTATTCCTTCAGCAACAGGTTGAAGCGCGCGGTATCGCCCTTCGCGCGAGCGATCCGCTCGGCCTTGTAACCCTCAGCCTGCTGGGCAATCGCGGCGGCCTCGCCACGTGCCACTGGAACCACCTGGTTGGCATAGGCCAGCGCGGTGTTCTCGATGCTCTGCTTGTCCTCGCGCGCCTTGTTGACGTCGTCGAATGCATCCTTGACCTCTTTCGGCGGCGACACGTTCTGGAAGCTGACCTCGTTCACCTGCAGGCCCGAGTGGTAACCATCCAGGGTTTTCTGCAGCGTGTCCTGTGCCTGGCTGACCAGGTTGGCGCCTGCGGCGGAAAGGATCTGGTCCATGTCGCTGCCGCCGATCACGCCACGCACGGCGGCCTCGGCCGCGGCCTGGATGGTGCCGTCCGGGTCATTCAGCGAGAACAGGTATTTGCGCGCATCGTTCACCTGGTACTGCACGGTGAAATCGACGGTGATGATGTTTTCATCGCGGGTCAGCATGCTGACCTTGTCGTTGACCGAACGCACCCGCGTGGCCTCGACCTTGCGCACCGCCTCGAGCGGCTGCGGCAGTTTGAAATGGAAGCCGGGCCCGAGCAGGCGCGAATACTGGCCGAAACGCAGCACCACACCGACTTCGCGCGCATTGATGATGGTGTAGCTGCTGAACAGCAGGCCGACCACCAGCAGAACCAGCACGCCGGTGAGAATGCTGCCGGGACCCTGCCCCATCTTGCCGAGGCGGCCTTTCAGCGTATGCAGTACAGCATCCAGTCCCGACTTGCCGCCGGTCCGGCGTCCCTTGCCCCAGGGGTCTTTGGGCCCGTTGCCGGGTTCATTCCATGCCATGCGTCAAACTCCTGCGGGCAGCGAAAAGGCCGACGCGGCGCGCCGAATGTGGGTCGAGTTGGGTTTGCAGAACATTAGGATGACAATCGGATCGGCGGCGACGGATCGCGGTGAATGGGATGTACCGGGCGCGATGAGACGTAATCGCCGCAGATTCTAGCAGATTGCCTCCCCGCGGCATCCTGGCGGATCGCCACCAACGGCGATCAGAGTCAGGCCGCGGGCACATCATCCAGCCGGGCCACCATCTCGCGCACCGGCACCGCGTCCTCGCCACCCAGCGCGGCCAGCACCGAACGCGGCGCGTCGATGTGCAGTCGCCAGCCGTCCTCATCCATGCTCTCGCTGGCGATGACACCGGCCGCCTTGAGCCGCGCATGCAGCCGCCCGGCGGTCATCGGCAAGCGCAACTCCGACTGGATCCGCGTGCCACCGAGCAATTCGCCCAGCGCCTGACGCAGCAAGTCGATGCCTTCGCCCGTGGCGGCCGAAAGCCAGACCCGTTGCGGCCGCCCGTCCCCGTCGCGGTCGATGCGTGGCTCGGCCCCAGCCAGGTCGATCTTGTTCATCACGTGCAGTTGCGGCACATCACCGGCGTCGATCTCCTCGAGTACCTTGTCGACCACCCGATGCAGACGCTCGCGCTCCTCGTCGGCCGCATCGCTGACATGCAGCAGCAGATCGGCATCGCGTGCCTCGGCCAGAGTGGCGCGGAACGCCGCCACCAGATCGTGTGGCAACTCGCGGATGAAGCCGACCGTGTCGGCCAGCACCGCCGGCCCGCAGCTGAGATCCTCCAGCTTGCGCACGGTCGGATCGAGGGTGGCGAACAGCTGGTCCGCCACGTAGACCTCGCCCTCGGTCAGCGCATTGAACAGGGTCGACTTGCCGGCATTGGTGTAGCCGACCAGGGCCACTCGCGGCACCGTGTTGCGCAGCCGTGCGCGACGCTGCTGGCCGCGCTGGGTCTGCACCTTCTGCAGTCGCTTGGTGAGCATCTTGACGCGCTCGCCGATCAGACGACGATCGCTCTCCAGCTGGGTTTCGCCGGGGCCGCGGTTGCCGATGGCACCGCCACGCTGGGTGTCCAGATGGGTCCAGCCGCGCACCAGCCGGGTGGCGATGTGCTTGAGCTGGGCCAGCTCCACTTCCAGCTTGCCCTCGTGCGAACGGGCGCGCAACGCGAAGATGTCGAGGATCAGTCCGGCGCGGTCGACTACCCGCACGCCGAGATGCTTTTCGAGATTGCGCTCCTGCACCGGAGTCAGCACATGGTCGACCAGCACCAGATCCGCATCCAGCGCGCGCACTGCCTCGGCCACTTCGTCGGCCTTGCCGCTGCCGATGTAGAAGCGGGGGTTGGGCGGTTCGACGCGGGCTGCGATCACGCCCAGCACCTCGGCACCGGCGGACTTCACCAATTCGGCAAATTCCGCGGCGCGGCGCTCGGCATCGCCTTCGCCGCGGGAATGCGGCAGCACCAGCAGGGCGCGGTCGCCTTTCTTCTGTCTGTCAAACACGTGTGGGAATGGCCTTTGTGACACAGACCCACTTCATGCGGGCGGATACGCCGTCAATCAAGCGTCCGTATCGGCTGCGGCCGCCGACGCATCGGCATGAGTGTCGTGAATATCATGGCCTTCGGGGCCGGTGCCGATCCGTACATTGCGGCTGGGCACCACGGTGGAGATGGCGTGCTTGTAGACCATCTGGCTCACCTGGTTGCGCAGCAACACCACAAACTGGTCGAAAGACTCCACCGTGCCCTGCAGCTTGATGCCGTTGACCAGATAAATGGCCACCGGCACCCGGTCGCGGCGCAAAGCATTGAGAAACGGATCTTGCAGCGATTGTCCTTTGGACATTTCTTGTTCTCCCCTTGCAACCGACAGGCCCGGGAAAAAACGCCGTTGGCGCCCCGGTCCAACATGTCGGGGATGTTAACTGCTTTCAAATGCCTGATGAAAGGAGATTTTCGCGCGGCAACCCGCCATCCTGCGCGTTGATCGGGAGATGGCAACGGTGTCCGTGGTGTCAGCGCCGCGTCGTGGCTCGTCCGTTGCCGAGGAACTGTCGCACGGCGTCAGCCACGACGCCGGGCAAATCCGCTCGCTGCGGATCGAACATGCGGGTGGCGAAGTCGCCGCGCAACCAGGTGATCTGCCGCTTCGCCAGCTGCCGCGTGGCGAAAATGCCCCGATTGCGAAACTCGTCCGGGTCGGTCAACCCGTCCAGATGCTCCCACGCCTGGCGATAACCCACGGCGCGGATCGCCGGCAGGTCCGCGTGCAGGTCGCCACGCGCCCGCAGTCCGCGCACCTCGTCGAGAAAGCCTGCCGCCAGCATCGCGTCGAATCGCCGGGCGATGCGCTGATGCAGGATGGCTCGGTCCGTCGGCAACAGGGCCAGCTTGAGTACACGCCACGGAAAGCGCCGATGACCCCGGTGCTGCTGACTGGACAGCGGCTGGCCGGTCAGCTCGATCACTTCCAGCGCTCGCTGCAGGCGCTGGGCATCGTTGCAGCCGATCCGCGAGGCCGCCAGCGGATCGATCTGAGCCAGCCGGGCGTGCAGCACTGGCCAGCCGAGTCGCGCGGCCTCGCTGGTCAGCCGCACGCGAACCGCGGGATCGGCCTCCGGCAGATCGGAAAGCCCTTGCTGCAGGGCGCGAAAATACAGTCCGGTGCCACCGACCAGCAGAGGCACCCTGCCACGCGCACTGATCCGCTGCATGACGTTCATCGCATCGATGCGAAATTCCGCTGCGGAATACGGCTGTGCCGGATCGCGGATATCTACCAGCGCATGCGGATAGCGGGCCAGCGTGGACGAGTCGGGCTTCGCCGTGCCGATATCCATGCCCCGATAGACCAGCGCCGAATCCACGCTGACCAGATCCAGCCCGAACAGCTCACTCAGTTGGCAGGCCAGCGCGGTCTTGCCCGAGGCAGTGGGGCCCATCAGGAAGATGGCCAGGGGGCGGATGTCGGTCGGCATGGTGAAAGTGTAGTGGTATCCACGCCGCGGCCACGCGCGACGCGATGCGCGGGGACTTATAATCCCTGATTGCCTTTCCCACCCTGCCCGCCCTGCGGGCCATGTCCTGGATCCGCCATGCAGCAGACAATGAAAGCCCTGGTCAAGCGCAAGCCCGAACTGGGCATCTGGATGGAAGAGGTGCCGGTGCCGGAGGTCGGCCCCAACGAGGTGCTGATCAAGGTGGAGAAGACCGCGATCTGCGGCACCGACCTGCACATCTACAAGTGGGATGAGTGGAGCCAGCGCACGATCGAACCCGGTCTCACCATCGGCCACGAGTTCGTCGGTCGCATCGTGGAGATCGGCCCGGGCGTCACCGGTTACAAGGTCGGCGACCGCGTCTCGGCCGAGGGTCACATCGTCTGCGGCCACTGCCGCAACTGCCGCGCCGGGCGCCAGCACCTGTGCCCGAACACGATCGGCATCGGCGTGAACCGCAACGGTGCGTTCGCCGAATACATGAGCATGCCGGCCTCCAATCTGTGGCCGATCCCGGATCAGATTCCGTCTGAACTGGCGGCCTTTTTCGACCCCTACGGCAACGCCGCGCATTGCGCGCTGGAGTTCGACCTG
>JAPHUU010000440.1 GCA_026193555.1 Rhodanobacter sp. | reverse complement strand
TTCGAGGATCGCCAGCAGGCGCTGGACGGTTTTCTCGGCGCCGCCTATGCGCTGCATATCGTGGCCACCGTGGCGGTGATGGCTGAAGCGCGCGACCTGCAGAAATCCGTGGGCAGCGGCGACGGCGCCTGGTTCGTCAGCGCGGATAGCAGCGGTCGCGGCCAGCTGCGCGGCGGCGACGGGCAACCCACCGCGCTGGCGCCGGACGCACCGTTCACACCCACCGTCTATCTGTACGACGCCTTCCCTGGTGGCATCGGCCACAGCGAACCGCTGTTCCAGCGGCGTGAGGATCTGGTCGCCCAGTCGGTCAGCCTGATCGAACGCTGCGACTGCCGCGCCGGCTGCCCCGCCTGCGTCGGCCCGGTGCTGGCGGCCGACGAAGGCGCGGAGACCACGCCCAAGGCATTGGCGCTTCGTGTACTCGCCCTGCTGGTGGCGCTGTGAGCGCCCTGCTCCAACGCATGCGCCAGTTGCGTGCGGAAGCCGGCACCGCGACCACACCGAAACGGACGGCCAAACCGCCACTGGTACCCGCGTCCGCTCAGGGAGCGATGTCACCCGAAGTGAGGCGGCTGCTGCAGCGCCATGCCCAGCTCAGGCACGGGCCGTCAACGCCGGCATCGCCCGATCGCGACGTGCCCGGCATCGAGCTGTCGCCCGGCCTGCGCTACAGCGAAACCCGCATCGACTGGCTCAAGCCGCCCGCGATCGTCGACGCCGGCTTCGCCCGGATGGAGCCGGTGCATCACCAGCGCCTGTTGCACTTCGACACCGAGACCACCGGCCTTGCCGGCGGCACCGGCACCCGCGCCTTCATGATTGGCGCAGCCGACTGGATCGACGATCGCTTCCGCATCCGCCAGCTCACGATCACCAGCATGGCCGCCGAAGCCGCGATGCTGCGGCACTTCGCCGAGTGGATCGGCCCAGACACCGTGCTCGTCAGCTACAACGGCAAGTGCTACGACGCCCCGTTGCTGGCTACCCGCTATCGGCTGGCGCGACTGCCCAATCCGCTGACCGGTCTCGGCCACCTCGACCTGCTGCATCCGGTGCGGCGCCACTGGAAGGGCCAATGGGAAAACTGCCGCCTCGCCACCGCCGAGCGACAGCTGCTCGGCGTGGTGCGCGAGGACGACCTGCCCGGCTCCGAAGCGCCCGCTGCCTGGCTCACCTACCTGCGCGGCGGCTCGGCGCGAAACCTGCGCCGCGTGGCCGCGCACAACGCGCAGGACCTGAAGAGCCTGGCGGGGGTGCTGCTGCGCATGGCGGGCGCCGCCGGCTGATTCCGCCCGGCGGCATGGGGAAACATCCGCCGGGGCTGCTGGCTGGCCCTATAATCTCGGAACCTGACCAGCAGCACGCCTGCGAATATCGGGTGGCGTTCGCCGGGATCGGGCTGCATCAGACCTTCCATCTGCCGCGGGAGACGTGCCATGCACCTCGCAACGGTCTATCGGCGACCCAGCGCGTTCCTGCCAGTGCTGATGTCACTCATCGCGCTGGCCATGGTGCTTGTTCATGTCGCCCTGGCCGGGGCCAACCGGGAAGCCGACGAGGGCGCTGTCGCCCACATTTTTCAGGTGCTGATCGTCGCGCAGCTGCCGATCGTGTTGTTCTTCGCCATTACGTGGCTACCCCGGTCGCCACGTCACGCGTGGCCGGTGCTGGCGGTGCAGGCTGTGGCCATCGTCGCCGCGCTGACGCCGGTTTACCTTTTCCACCTGTAGCCTGCGCTTGACTGCCCCCCCAGCAGGCGCGCGCCGCCGCGTGCTGCCGGACGCAGCGACCAAGCCACAGGGATCGCCCCCGTGAATAGCCACCGTCACTCGCCCCTCTATCGCGGCGCCCTCGCCTACTTCGCACTGGTGTTCGGCGCCGGGTTCCTGCTCGGGATGATCCGGGTGCCGCTGGTCGTGCCGCGCATCGGTGAGCGTTATGCGGAGCTGGCCGAAATGCCGCTCATGTTCGTCGCGATCCTGTTTGCCGCGCGGCATGTGGTGCGCAAGTACGGAGTTGGTGTCGGGCCGGGTGCTCTGTTCGTCATGGGCGTGCTCGCATTGCTGCTCCTGCTGTCCGCCGAGTTGCTGCTTGCGGTGGTCGTTGCCGGAGGCGGTGTCATCGACTACGCGACCGGCCGCGACCCGGTTTCAGGAGGCGTATACATCGTCATGCTTATCGTCTTTGCAGCCATGCCCTGGCTGCAAGCACACGGCACGAACCGTCGATCATCCAAAAGCCGCAAGTCCTGATCATTCGGTCGGGCAGCTGGCGAATACGTCCGCCGAGGAAGCCACACTGGCGCCATTCATCAGGCGCAGGCGCACATATCGCAAACGTCTTGCGCCGCGCCCGGTGGATGCCTCGGCGCTCGACCGAATGATTGAGGCGGCAAAACAGGAATGCGCGTACCTGCAACCGCTGTTGACCGAACCGGCCAGGCTGCACTGGTCGCCTGCCAGCCGGGACTGCACAGGCTTCGTACCTCAATCAGCCGAGCCAGATTGCATCCTTGCGACCCGGGCTGCAAAAGCTGACCGGTGGCGGGTTCCGCAGGTCCTGCTGCGCCTCGGCTATCCCGTCGAGAAGATTTCGCCGGCACCGCGACGATCCCTCGACGCTGTCATCGCATAGCGAAAGACCACCCTGCCGCCGGCCTGAACACGCAGCCATCGACTCCGCCCCGGGCTTGCCCGACAGGCCCCGGACACGACGACGCCGCGCGGGTTCAGTGCGCGGCGCC
>JAPHUU010000303.1 GCA_026193555.1 Rhodanobacter sp. | reverse complement strand
CTGTTTTCGCTGATGCAGATGGCCAAGACCGCGGCGGCGCTGGCGCGTCTGCGCGCTGCCGGTGTGCCCTACATCAGCGTGTTGACCAACCCGACCACCGGTGGTGTCTCGGCCAGTCTGGCGATGCTGGGCGACATCAATATCGGCGAGCCGAAGGCGTTGATCGGTTTTGCCGGACCGCGCGTGATCGAGCAGACCGTGCGCGAGACGCTGCCGGAAGGCTTCCAGCGTTCGGAGTTTCTGGTCGAGCACGGCGCGATCGACCTGATCGTCGACCGGCGCGAGATGCGCGACAAGCTGGCGGACCTTCTCGGCATCATGGGCAAGGCCAAGCGCGCGGCTTGAGGCAAGTCGCGTGATGTTCGTACGATGCCGCCGACAGGCGGCATCGTTGTTTTCGTCGTCGGAATTTGCGGCTCGGAATCTTTTCCACAATCCATGTGGATGCCCGCCGGTAAAGCCTGTGGACAAGCTGGCTTTGGGACTGTCCCATCAACCACTTGCTACGGGTTGGTCAGGAAGTGCGCACGGAGGGAGCGCGCCAGCCGAGGTTTTCCACAGTCGCTGTGGAGCACCACCGGTAAAGCCTGTGGACAAGCAGGCTATCTGTCTGACTGCAAAGGCGCTTGCTACGGGTTGCGCAGTGGTTGCTCACCGCAGTTGCCGGTGCAGGCGCAGATCTCAGATCAGTGTCGAAAACAGCGACCCCATTTCCAGCGACGCGGTGCCGAGCACGCCGCCGATGAAGATCGCCGCCAGCACGTCGCTGGGATAGTGCAGCCCCAGGATCACCCGCGAAGCGGCGACCAGCGCGGTGAAGCTCACCACCAGCGGCGCCAGGCAGGGGTACCAGGCCACGGCGACGATGCTGAAGCCGACCGCCTGCAGGGTGTGTCCGGAAGGGAAGCTGAACTCGTCCAGCGGCGGCACATGGGCGATCACGCCGGGACAGACGCGAAAGGGGCGCGGGCGGCGGGTCCAGCGCTTCAGCAGGCGATACAGCTGCAGTGCCGCGAGCCCGGTCGCCGCCATCTGGGTGGCCGTGGCAAGACCGTGTCGACCATCGAGCAGCACCAGCGCCGCCATCAGCGCATACCAGAACATGCCGTCACCGAGACGGCTGATGGCGCCGAAGAACAGGCCGACCGCGCGGCGCGTACCCCAGCGGTTGGCCGCCACGCAGACGCGACGATCCAGCGCCAGCCGGGGGCCGATCGACAGCTCAGGCGTGGGCAGCGGTGACGGCATGCTCATGCAGGTTCTCCTCGGCCATGTCGCGCAGCAGGTGCTCGAAGTCGCGGATCACCGCGTCCGGGGAAAGTCCCGCCATGCCGGCGTGAGCGGCGCGTCCCATGTGACGGATCAGGGCGGGATTGCCGGCCAGGCGAACGCAGGCCTCGATGAAAGCCGATGCATGGCCCGATTCGATGCAATGGCCGTTGACGCCGTCGACAAGATGTTCCCGCGCGGCGCCTTCGGCATAGGCAATCACCGGCAAGCCCGAAGCCATCGCTTCGAGGATCACGTTGCCGAACGTCTCGCTGAGGCTGGGGAAGGGGAACAGATCCGCGCTGGCGAAGTGCCGCGCCAGCTGCTCACCACGCTGGACACCGGCAAAGATGAAGTCCGGATGTGCGGCTTCCAGCGCGGCGCGCGCCGGGCCATCACCGACCCACACGTAACGTGCCAGCGGCACCTGCTGACGGATCGCATGGAACGCCTGCACCGCCAGTTCGAGATTTTTCTCCGGCGCGATGCGTCCCACATACAGCACTACCGGGGTGGTGGCATCGACGCCCCATGCGGCGCGCAGTCCGGCATCGCGCCGACGAGGGTGGAAAAGCTGCGTGTCCACCGCCCGCGGCAGCAGGCGTGCCTTCGATATGCCCATGCGGCGAAGCTCCTGTGCCAGTGCCTCGGTGGGTACCAGGGTGGCTGACGCGCGCTGATGGAAGCGGCGCAGGTAGCCACGCACCAGCGGTGTCAGCCAGCCGACGCCGTAATGGTCGGCGTAGCTGTCAAAGCGGGTATGGAAGCCGCTGGTCAGCGGGATGCCGAGGCGAACTGCGGCGCGCATCGCCGACCAGCCAAGCGGCCCTTCGGTGGCGACATAGATCGCGTCAGGCCGATGCTGCTTCCAGTGTCGAGCAAGCGTGCGCCCGGCGGGCAGGCCGAAGCGCAGGCCCGGATAGCGCGGCAGCGCGCCGCCACGCACCTCGATCACGTCGACGCCGGGTTCATCGGCAGAGGCCTGCAGTTGATGCGGACGGATCAGCTCGACGCTGTGGCCGCGGCGGGCCAGGCCGGCGGCGAGGCTGTGCACGGTCAATGCGACGCCATTGATTTCCGGCGGATAGGTTTCAGTGACGATGCCAATGCGCATGACGGTACCTGTGCTGGCGTGGCACAAGTGTCGATGAGAGCCGTTGCGGCTGAGTGGCGGGTGCATGACACCGCGATGACGCCGACTCCGTGGCGACATCGAGGCGCCTACACTGGGACCTTCCACCACCAATGGAGATCAACGATGAAACGCATCCTGCTTGCACTTGTGTTTGGTCTGGCCGGGACGGCCGGTGCATCGATCGCCGCCGAGCCTGCGGGGCTGCCGGTCAGCAAGGCCGCCAGCGGTGCCGAGGTCTACATCATCACGCCGCGGGACGGCGCCACCGTGAGTCCGGAGGTCACCGTTCGCTTCGGCCTCAAGGGCATGGGTGTGGCTCCGGCTGGCGTGATCAAGAGCAACACCGGCCATCACCATCTGCTGGTCGATGTGAAGGTGCTCCCGGCCGCAGGGCAGCCGATGCCCAAGGACGCCAACCACCTGCATTTCGGTGGTGGACAGACCGAGACGACGATCACGCTGACGCCCGGAACTCACACGTTGCAGCTGGAGCTGGGCGATGCAAATCACGTTCCGTTCGATCCACCGCTGGTCTCGAAGAGGATCACCATTCACGTCAGGTGACGTGTGACGTCGGCGAGCCGGGCAGGGCGCGGGTTCAGCGTCCGAAGAATATCGAGGCCCCAATCCGGCCCACCGGTCGCTGGCCTGACCGCTTAGTCGGCAACGAAAGCCGGCGTCCAGTTGCACGCGACGATCGACTTGCCACGTCAGCCCGCCACCGGCCACTCGCCTGACCTGGCGCATGCCTGGTGGCGAGTTCGGGTGCGCGCCCCGGTATCGGCTAAAATGCCTCGCTTCGTTCCACCTCTTCAGAAGAAATCATGACTGTCCGCACCCGTTTCGCCCCCAGCCCCACCGGTTTCCTGCATATCGGTGGGGCTCGCACTGCGCTCTACTGCTGGTTGGAGTCGCGCCGTCGCGGCGGCGAGTTCGTGCTGCGGATCGAGGATACCGATCG